>NZ_JBEYYJ010000013.1:0-226276 GCF_040645475.1 Streptomyces sp. NPDC046759
ACTATCTGCGTGCCATTGTCAGACTCGCGTGCGAACGTGAAGACCTGGGCCCGGACTTCCGGACCTGGCTTCGCAGTTACGTAGCCGAGGAGATGCAGCAACATTGAGCAGCGCCGCGACCCGCCCCGCAGGCCCGGACGACCTGTGGTCGGTGGACGAGCACCTGGAGGACATCCTCTCGACCGTCCGCCCCCTCGATCCCATCGAGCTGCAACTGCTCGACGCCCAGGGCTGCGTCCTGGTCGACGACGTGACGGTGCCGGTGCCCCTGCCGCCGTTCGACAACAGCTCCATGGACGGGTACGCGGTGCGGGTCACGGACGTGGCGGGCGCCGGTGAGGACTTCCCGGCCGTCCTGGAGGTCGTCGGTGACGTCGCCGCGGGCGTGGCCGACCCGGTGCGCGTCGGCCCCGGCCAGGCCGCCCGCATCATGACCGGCGCCCCGCTGCCGCCCGGCGCCGAGGCCGTCGTCCCGGTGGAGTGGACCGACGGCGGACTCGGCGAGGGCCCGGTGAGCGGTATGCGGGCGCGCAGCCTGGCGCCCGAGGGCGCCCAGGGGCAGGTGCGCGTTCACCGCCCCGTCGGGGCACGCGCGCACGTGCGCGCCACGGGCAGCGATGTGAAGGCCGGCGACCTCGCCCTGAAGGCCGGGACGATCCTCGGTCCGCCGCAGATCGCGCTGCTGGCCGCGATCGGCCGTGGCACGGTACGCGTGCGCCCGCGCCCACGCGTGGTCGTCATGTCCACCGGCAGCGAACTCGTCCAGCCCGGCGAGGATCTGGCCGCCGGCCAGATCTACGACTCCAACAGCTTCTCCCTCACGGCCGCCGCGCGGGACGCCGGCGCCATCGCCTACCGGGTCGGCGCCGTCGCCGACGACGCCGAGACCCTCCGCTCCACCATCGAGGACCAGCTCATCCGCGCCGACCTGCTGGTGACCACGGGCGGGGTGAGCGTGGGGGCGTACGACGTCGTCAAGGAGGCGCTGTCGTACGCCGGCGACGAGGACGAGGCGGGCAGCGGTGTGGAGTTCCGCAAGCTCGCCATGCAGCCGGGCAAGCCCCAGGGCTTCGGCTCCATCGGCCCCGACCACACGCCGCTGCTGGCCCTGCCCGGCAACCCCGTGTCGTCGTACGTCTCCTTCGAGCTGTTCGTCCGCCCGGCCATCCGCGCACTGATGGGTCTCACGGACGTGCACCGGCCCCGCGCCCGGGCCGCCCTCAAGGCGGACGGGGCGCTGCGCTCTCCCAAGGGGCGCCGGCAGTTCCTGCGCGGTGCGTACGGCGACGGCGAGGTGATCCCCGTGGGCGGCGCCGGCTCCCACCTGATCGCGGCGCTGGCGCACGCCGACGCACTGATCGTCGTCCCCGAGGACGTGGAGTCGGTCGAGCCCGGCGACGAGGTGGAGGTCGTGCTGCTCGGCTGAGGCACGCGCGCGTGAGCGTGCGAAGGGTTCCGCGGGGGTCCTGGGACGGTGCCTGCGCGGACATGGCGGTACCGTGTCGCGCACGACAGGCCCGTGCACCGCACTGTGACGGGCCCGGACCGGGAGCGGCACAGAGCATGAGTGAGTCTTTCCGGGGGGAGACCCCCGGACTTCCTGCGCAGGACGGACTGACGCACATCGACGAGGCGGGCGCGGCCCGCATGGTCGACGTGTCCGGGAAGGACGTGACCGCGCGCACCGCCCGTGCCAGTGGCCGCGTCCTCGTATCACCCCGCGTGGTCGAGCTGCTGCGCGGCGAGGGCGTGCCCAAGGGCGACGCCCTCGCCACCGCGCGTATCGCCGGGATCATGGGCGCGAAGCGCACCCCTGACCTGATCCCGCTGTGCCACCCGTTGTCGGTGTCGGGTGTGAAACTGGATCTGACGGTCGCGGACGACGCCGTGCAGATCGAGGCCACCGTGAAGACCACGGACCGCACGGGCGTCGAGATGGAGGCCCTCACCGCGGTGACGGTCGCCGCGCTCACCGTGATCGACATGGTCAAGGCGGTCGACAAGGGAGCGGTCATCACGGACGTGCGGGTGGAGCAGAAGACGGGCGGCAAGTCGGGCGACTGGAGCCGGACATGACCTACCGCGCTCTGGTGGTCACCGCCTCCAACAGGGCTGCCTCGGGCGTCTACGAGGACAAGGGCGGCCCGCTGATCGCAGACGGCCTGAAGCGCTTCGGGTTCGAGGTCGACGGCCCCCGGGTCGTCCCCGACGGGGACCCCGTGGAGGCGGCCCTGCGCGCGGGGGCCGACGCCGGCTACGACGTCGTCGTCACCACCGGCGGCACCGGCATCTCGCCCACCGACCGCACGCCCGAGGCGACCCGCGCGGTGATCGACCGCGAGGTGCCGGGCATCGCCGAGGCCATCCGGGCGTTCGGGCGCGACAAGATCCCGACCGCGGCGCTCTCCCGGGGCCTGGCCGGGGTGGCGGGACGGACCCTGATCATCAACCTGCCCGGCTCCACGGGCGGGGTGAAGGACGGCCTCGCCGTGCTCGAGCCCCTGCTGGTCCATGCCGTCGACCAGATCCGCGGCGGCGACCACCCCAGACCCTCCCCCAGTGCCCCAGAGGCCTGGGAGGTACCCCCGGGGGGTGCGAGCTGAACAGCCCTTCCTGGCCCGTCGTGCTGGTGGACGGCGATGTCGTCCTCCGTCCGATAAGGCTGCGCGACCAGCGGGTCTGGCGCGAGGTGAACCGGCGCAACCGGGACTGGCTGCGCCCCTGGGAGGCGACCATTCCGCCGCCGACGCCGAGCGGGCCGATAGCGCACCGGCCGACCTACCGTCAGATGGTCCGGCACCTGCGTTCCGAGGCCAACGCGGGCCGGATGCTGCCGTTCGTCATCGAGTACCAGGGGCGGCTCGTCGGGCAGTTGACGGTCGCCGGGATCACCTGGGGGTCGATGTGCTCGGGACACATCGGCTACTGGGTGGACCAGGGGGTGGCCGGTCGCGGGGTGATGCCGTCGGCCGTCGCGCTCGTGGTGGACCACTGTTTCCGCACCGTCGGACTGCACCGCATCGAAGTCTGCATTCGCCCCGAGAACCGGCCCAGTCGCCGGGTCGTGGAGAAACTCGGATTCCGCGAGGAGGGGCTGCGGCCGCGCTATCTGCACATCGACGGTGCCTGGCGGGACCACCTGGTGTTCGCGCTGACGGCGGAAGAGGTGCCCGACGGGTTGCTCGCGCGGTGGCAGCGGGCACGCTCCCGGCAGGAGCGGCGCACCGGCCGCCCGGACGGCGCGGAGAGCGCGGAGGGGGCCGCGGGTGCGCCCGGCGCACCGGATCCGGCGCGCGATCGGCAGAACACGTCGGGGAATCACGGCCGGCCCGGAAATTGAAAGTATGTTCGAAATTGATCGGGTGCTGACCGTCTCGGGGCGTTGAATTCCCGGCCGCGGTGGTCAACTGATCGCATCCGTCGCAAAAAAAGCTGGAAATATCAGCCGGATCGTGCGACACACCGGCCGAATTGGCAGATGGCCTCATGCAAACCCCTCTACGGTGTGAGGCGTGAGCAGCAGCGGCCTCATCTACGCAGTCATTGTCGGGGCCTGGGCCGCCTACTTGGTGCCCATGTGGCTCCGTAGGCAGGACGAGCTGAACGAGGCCCGTCCGACGGAACGCTTCAGCACCGCCATCCGGCTGCTGTCCGGACGGGCGGGAATGGAGCGCCGGTACGTCAAGGACCTGCGGGCACGCTCCGCCCAGGAGGGGGAGCCGGAAACCGGCGACCCGGACGCCGCCACCGACTCGGTGGACGTCCGGGCCTTCGCCCTGCCGCCGACCCGCCGTCAGGTGCGCGCCGACGGCGAGTTCGAGGCACCCGGGAGGGCGGAGCCGGCACGGGAACAGGCCGCCTCGCCGGCGCCTGCCGTGGGCTCCGTCCCCGTCCAGAAGCGAGTGCCGTCCGCACGGCGTTCGCCCTCCGCGCAGGCGGCCGCGGCGCGGGCCCGGCGCTCGAAGGTCCTCGCACGCCGTCGGCGCACCACAGTCGTCCTCTTCCTCGCCTTCACCCTCGGCGCGATCGTCGCCGCCGTCGGCGGGCTCGCCCTCCTCTGGGCGCCCGCCGCACCGGCCGTACTGCTCAGCGCGTACATCGCGCACCTGCGCTCCCAGGAACGGCGTCGCTTTGCCTACCAGATGGACCGCCGGAGCGCGGAGGCCGCCGCTCAGCGGCTGCGCGAGCGCCAGCCGCGCCGGCGCGCGTCCCTGGACGAGGGCCCGGCCGCCGACGAACCGGAGGAGGCCCCTCAGGCCGGGACGGACACCGGTCTCGCCGCGCTCGCCGCGGACCGGCGGGCCCTGGTCGAGCAGACGGATCACGCCGAGTGGGTCGACCAGCAGCGCGAGCGGCAGCGGCGGCCCGGCGGGGACAGCTGGGACCCGGTGCCCGTGCCCCTGCCGACGTACGTGACCGCCCCGGTCGCGCCGCGCGCGACGTCCGACGTGGACCTGGGGGCACCCGACACCTGGAGCTCGGCGCGTTCCAGCTCGGTCGCGCCGGAGCACGAGGCGGGCCACGCACCGCAGGACGAGGCGGACGAGCAGGCGGCCGCGGCCAAGGACAAGCCGGAGGACGGCCGCAGCGACGCCCGGCGGGCGGCCTCCGCGCGCCGGGCACGCGAACGCGGCGGACGCACGCCCCTCTTCGATCAGTACGAGGACGGCGGCCGCCCGCGCGCGGCCAACGAGTGACGGCCGCCACACTCCGGGAGGCCGCCCTGACCAGTCGCGGAGCGGATTTCCGAGCACCCCGATCGGGATGCTAAAGTTTCACTCGTTGCAAGGGCCTGTGGCGCAGTCCGGTAGCGCACCTCGTTCGCATCGAGGGGGCCAGGGGTTCAAATCCCCTCAGGTCCACGCAGCTCAAAGCCCCGGTAGGGATCTCCCGACCGGGGCTTTGACGTGTCGTACAGCAGTGAAGTACAGCAACTACTTCGGATCTTGCTTCCCGAGGTGCTTGCCCAGCTTCCGCAGGGCCCGCCGAGTCGCCTCGGACGGGACGTGGGTGTACACCTCCATGGTCACTGCGATCTTGCTGCGCCGAAGGATCTGCATGGCGACGCGGGGAGTACGGCAGCGAGCCGCAGGTGTGGGGGGCGTGGAGCCGAATTCGACGGACGCCGGCGCGGGCGGATGGTTAATAGTTCAAAATACCTGGCACGCCCAGCAAAAGAGTCCACTCTCGGGCGCGTGCCGCGGGGCCGCGCTGCGGCCGCCCTACGAAGAGCCGCCCTACGAAGAGGGGAACACCTTGCCGACTCCCCCTTTTTCGATGTCGACGGGCGAGTCCTCCCTGGCGGCTGTGTTGAGGTGGTGGTCAGCTCACCCCGGAGGCTCTGGCCGAAGCGACCTTGCAGGCGGACGAGCTGAAGAGCATCGCGTTCCTGGGCCCTGACGAAGTCGCCGAGCGTACGATTCCGCGTTTGGCCAGGCGGATCCTTGCCGCCATCGAGGCCCGATCATCAGGGACGGCGCCGATCTATCTCGAACATGGGCAGCAGCCCGACAGTGTCCCCGCATAGCGGCACGGGAGTTTTCCGGGGGCCAGGCAGAGCCGAGCAGGCGCGGCTCATGGCGTCCAGGTCGTTCGTGCAGTGGCGCGCTCCACCTGGACGCCAGGAACCACGCCTGCTCCACGGTGTGTGGGTCGACGGCGTACAGGATGGGAGCTGGGCTCAGTGGTGGGTTGAGGAGGTATGCGCCCTGATCGGCCCCAGTGCTTTGCCCCGATCGGTCTCGTCCTGCACGAGCAGGGACAGCAAGGAGGCTACGGGCAGGCCGGCTTCTGCCGGATGTCGCAGCACCTTGTCGGGCTCGATGCGGTAGGTGTTCGTGCGCCCGTCCCGGGTGTGGGAGAGGTAACCGTCCTGCTCAAGATCGGAGATGATGCGCTGGACGGCGCGCTCCGTGAGCCGGCAGTGGGCGGCGATGTCGCGGATCCGGACGTTCGGATCGTCGGCGATGGCCGCCAGTACGCGCGCGTGGCTAGTGATGAACGTCCATCCGCTGTGAGGTTCGGGCACTCCAACCATGCTGCACATTTTAGGGACCCCCCCATTGCAGAAGCGAGATACGTGACATACTTTTCCGGTAACTGTTGGCGTGCACAGTGCTGAAGCGCAGCGATGAGGAGCCCCAAGGTGTCCTGGAAAGAGGCCGTCATGCCAGAGCTCACGAGTACCGTTGCCGGCAAGCAGGGGTCGGGCCGAGCTAACGAGCCTGGACTGGCGACCGCGTTGCACCAGTACGAACGCTGCGGCGCCTGGGTGATCGCCGCTCACGGCTCCTATGACCTCCACTCGATCCCGCCTCTGGCGGAGGCACTGATAGCCGCTGCCAGGAAGCATGCGAAGGTGGTTCTGGACGCCTCCGGCGTCGACTTCGCGGACTCGTCGTTCCTCAACTTGTTGATCCGTGCCCACCAGACCGGCACCCTGCGCGTGGCAGCGCCGCCAAGGCAGCTTCAGCGCCTGTTTGCGATCACCGGAACCGACGCCGTGCTGGGGATACGAGAGACCGTGGACGCCGCCGTCCTCTCCTGAGCCGGCCTTCACCGAAGAGCGGGACCTGCGCCGACTGCGGAGAGACAGCCGACTGATGCCTGCTTTCATGTCATCTCTGCACGACTTGTCAAGACTGCCCCTGTCGGCTGACACCAATACCTGACACCAATGCCTGACACCAACAGGTGCGGACGCGAGCGGTCAGTTGCGATCTTCAGCGCATGCCTTGCGAGGAACCGCGAGCGGTTGGCCGACGTCAGGGCGCGACGTGATCGACCTGATAAGGAAGCGGACGAAGTGCAAAGCGCTCCGGGTGAAGTCCGGATCAGTCTTCGGTGTCGTGGAAATACACCGTGAGGCTCGGCCAAGGGCCGTCCGCAGTGATCTCCGTATGCATGACGAGATCCTGGACCTCAACCGAGCCGAGGCTTTCGATGGAGTCTGCGACTCGGCGTAGAAGCGCGGGCACGTCGTCCTGCCCGGTCCCCGTCGGGTTGGACTGGGAGAAGTGTTTGATCGTCCACGATTCCATGCGCTCATGGTCGCGCAAGAGCCGGCCGTCACGCTGTCCCGTCCAGGCGGACGGCCCCAGGTTCCCCTCAGGTCCACGCAGCAAGAAGCCCCAGCCGGCGAAAGCCGGCTGGGGCTTCATCGTGTCTACAGCTTCTTGGCGAAGCAGCGGCTCTCCTCGTGGTGGCGGTAGTAGCCGAACTTGGTGCACGGCTCGTAGCCACTGGCGGTGTACAGAGATATGGCCTCCGGCTGCTTGGTGCCCGTCTCCAGGACCATGCGGACACGGCCGGCCATGCGGGCGTCCTCCTCCAGCGCCGCGAGCATTGCGCGCGCGAGGCCCCGGCCGCGCATCTCCGCGACCACGAACATGCGCTTGAGCTCGGCATCGCCGTCCTCGTTGCCCTCGCCGTTGTGGTCCTGGCTGCGCCAGCCGCCGGTGGCCACGGGGCGGTCGCGCTCGTCGTACGCGATCAGGTAGACGCCCCGGGGCGGGTCGAAGTCGGTGGCGTCGAGGACGGTGGCGTCGCCGTCGTCGCCGTAACGCTCGGCGTACTCGGCCTGGACCTCGTCGTTGAGTTTCACGGCGTCGGGATGATCGAAACGCACGCGGCGTATATTCATGCTGGGTATCGTACTTCTATGCAGTCGGTGGGACCTCGGATTTTGAGGACTCCGACCAGTGTGCCGGTATCGTGCCGGGGTGCTGACTGTGACCTCGGTGAACGTGAACGGACTGCGAGCCGCCGCCAGGAAGGGCTTCGTGGAGTGGCTCGCGCAGACCTCGGCGGACGTCGTCTGCCTGCAGGAGGTGCGCGCCGAGCCGCAGCAGCTGTCCGAGGAGGTGCGCCGGCCCGACGGCTGGCACGTCGTGCACGCCCCGGCCGCCGCCAAGGGCCGCGCGGGCGTCTCCCTCTACACGCGGCGTGAGCCCGACCGGGTCCGCGTCGGCTTCGGCTCGGCCGAGTTCGACGGCAGCGGACGCTACGTCGAGGCCGACCTGCCCGGCGTCACGGTCGCCTCCCTCTACCTCCCCTCGGGTGAGGTCGGCACCGAGCGGCAGGACGAGAAGGTCCGCTTCATGGGCGAGTTCCTCGCCTACCTCAAGGAACTGCGCGAACGGGCCGCCGCGGACGGCCGCGAGGTGGTCGTCTGCGGCGACTGGAACATCGCCCACCGGCAGGCAGACCTGAAGAACTGGCGCGGCAACACCAAGAACTCCGGCTTCCTGCCCGAGGAGCGGGAGTGGCTCGGCCGGGTCTTCGCCCCCGAGGACGGCGGCTACGTCGACGTCGTACGCACCCTGCATCCCGATGTCGAGGGGCCGTACACCTGGTGGTCGTACCGGGGGCGGGCCTTCGACAACGACTCGGGCTGGCGCATCGACCACCACGCCGCCACGCCCGGCCTGGCCGCCAAGGCGGTCAAGGGCTTCGTGGAGCGCGCGGCGACGCACGCCGAGCGGTGGTCGGACCACGCCCCCGTGACCGTCGTCTACGACCTCTGAGGGACGCGCGCCCACGACCTGCGAGGTCGCGTCAGTCCCGCTTGCTGATGCGCCGGTCCAGGGCCAGGGACAGTTCGGCCTCCACCACGCTGCGGGCCAGCGGGCGCAGGCGGTGCAGGTCCTCCTCGGGGCCGTGGCGCAGGATCAGGTCGGTGAAGAGTCCGGCCAGCGCCTCGGCGTGCTCGCGGACGCGCGCGGCGGCCGTCAGGACCTCGGCGAGCGGGATGCCCTCGCGCACCAGCGCGGAGGAGACGTCCAGCAGGCGGCGGCTGATGTGGACGATCTCGTCGCCGTCGGTGCCCAGGTAGCCCAGTTCCATGGCGGCGGCGAGGTTCTCGGGGGTCACCTCGCCCTCGAAGCGGGCGGCGAGTTCCTCGGGGGTGAGGCGGACCGGCTCCTCCTCGGTGGGGGTGCCGACGCCGAGCAGATCGGCGACGTCGCGGCCCTGGTCGAGGGCCTCCGCGAGCTCCGCGATGCCGGTCAGGGTGTGGCCGCGCTCCAGCAGGGCGGCGATGGTGCGCAGGCGGGCCAGGTGGTGGTCGTCGTACCAGGCGATACGGCCCTCGCGGCGGGGTGGCGGGATCAGCTTGCGCTCGCGGTAGAAGCGCAGCGTGCGCACGGTGATGCCGGCCAGATGCGCCAGCTCCTCCATGCGGTACTCGCGCGGCGCCTCCGGTCGTGCCTCCGGGTGTTCTGCGTCCTCTGCCACGCCCGCAGCCTATGTTGTACCGCCGGTAACTTTCCCTTCCCGCCCCCTACCGCTCGGTACGGAGCTGCTCTACAGTCCCATTGCGCCAGTGTTCACTGGCAGAGTCGAAGGCGATGCGTGGAGGCTTCGGGATGGCCGAGCACGAGCATGTACGGGTGGCGGTGATCGGGTCCGGGTTCGGCGGGCTGGGGGCCGCCGTGCGGCTGCGCCGCGAAGGAATCACCGGCTTCGTCGTCCTGGAGCGGGCGGACAGCGTCGGCGGCACCTGGCGGGACAACGGTTATCCCGGGTGCGCCTGTGACGTGCCCTCCCACCTCTACTCGTTCTCGTTCGCGCCCAATCCCGACTGGCCGCGCACCTTCTCCGGGCAGCGGCACATCCGCGCCTACCTGGAACACGTCACCGACCTGTTCGGACTGCGCCCGCACCTCCGCTTCGACTCCGAGGTCAAGCTGATGACCTGGGACACCGAGAACCTGCGGTGGGAGATCGAGACCGCGCGTGGCACGCTCACCGCCGACGTCGTCGTCTCCGCCACCGGGCCGCTGTCCGACCCGAAGATCCCTGAGATCCCGGGCCTCGCGTCCTTCCCGGGCAAGGTGTTCCACTCCGCGCGCTGGGACCACGACTACGACCTGCGCGGCAAGCGCGTCGCCATGGTCGGCACCGGCGCCTCCGCCATCCAGATCGTGCCCTCGATCCAGCCGCAGGTCGGCCGGCTGACGCTCTTCCAGCGCACCCCGCCGTGGGTGATGCCCCGCGTCGACCGCGCCATCAGCGGCGCCGAGCGCCGGCTGCACCGGACCCTTCCCTTCACCACCCAGCTCCGGCGCGGCCTGCTGTGGGGCATCCGGGAGCTGCAGGTGCAGGCGTTCACCAAGCACCCCGACGAACTCGGGCTCGTGGAGCAGCTCGCCAAGCGCAACATGGCCCGTGCCATCAAGGACCCGGCCCTGCGCGCCAAGCTCACCCCCGACTACCGCATCGGCTGCAAGCGGATCCTGCTGTCCAGCACGTACTACCCGGCACTGGCACAGCCGAATGTGGACGTCGTCGCGGGCGGGCTCAGCGAGGTCCGCGGCTCGACCGTCGTCGCCGCGGACGGTACGGAGGCCGAGGTCGACGCGATCGTCTTCGGTACCGGCTTCCATGTCACGGACATGCCGATCGCCGAACGGGTGGTCGGGGCGGAGGGCGTCACCCTCGCCGAGTCCTGGAAGAACGGCATGCAGGCGCTGCGCGGTGCGGCGGTCGCCGGGTTCCCCAACTGGATGACGATCATCGGGCCCAACACCGGCCTCGGGAACTCCTCCATGATCCTCATGATCGAGTCCCAGCTGAACTACATGGCCGACTATCTGCGCCAACTGGACGTCCTCGGAGGCCGTACGGCCCTTGACGCCCGGCCCGCGGCCGTCGAGGACTGGAACCACCGGGTCCAGGAGCGCATGAAGCGCACGGTGTGGAACACCGGCGGCTGCACCAGCTGGTACCTCGACGCGAGCGGCCGCAACACCACCATCTGGCCCGGTACGACGTCCGAGTTCCGGCGCGCGACGCGACGGGTGGACCTGGCGGAGTACGAGGTCATCCGCAAGCCCGGCGTGAAGGGTGCGGGCACCGGTACGGATTGGGGCGCGGGCGCGGGCGCGAAGAAGGCGACGATGCCCGCGCGCCCTGCCGGGCAACCTCCGCGCACTGCAGGGAAGTCCGCGCCCGCGCACGCTGGTGGCGCCCAGCAGAGCGAGGGTGCCGCATGAGCCGCCTCGCCTCCGTGGTTTCCGGACCGTACGCCCCTCCCACCCCGTCCCACGAACTCACCGTCGTCTCCGCCGACGGCGCGCCCCTGCACGTCGAGGTGCACGGCCCCGAGGACGCGCCCCCCGTCGTCCTCTCCCACGGCTGGACCTGTTCGACCGCCTTCTGGGCCGCCCAGATACGGGACCTGGCCACCGACCACCGCGTGATCGCATACGACCAGAGAGGGCACGGACGCAGTCCCGCGCACCCCGCCTGCACCACCCAGGCGCTGGCGGACGACCTGGAAGCAGTGCTCGCGCAGACGCTCGCACCCGGTGAGAAGGCGCTGATCGTCGGCCACTCCATGGGCGGGATGACGGTCATGGCCGCGGCTGCGCGCCCCCGCTTCCGGGCACACGCCGCCGCCGTCCTGCTGTGCAGCACCGGCAGCTCCCGGCTGGTGGCGGAAGCGCTCGTCGTCCCCTTGCGCGCCGGCCGCGTACGCACCTGGATCACCGGGCGCGTCCTCGGCTCGCGCGCCCCGCTCGGACCGGTCACACCGGTCGCGCGCAGCATCCTCAAGTACGCCACCATGGGCGCCGGTTCGGCCCCGCACATGGTGGAGGCGTGCGCCCGTATCGTGCACGCCTGCCCGCGGGCCGTGCGCCACGCGTGGGCCGCGGTGCTCGAGGCACTCGATCTCGACCGCGGCGTACGGGAGTTGCAGGTGCCCACCGCGATCGTGCACGGCACCTGCGACCGGCTCACGCCCCCCGTGCACGCCCGCGCCCTGGTCGCCGCGCTGCCGCACTGCGTCGGCCTCACCGAGCTGACCGGCGTCGGCCACATGACCCCCATCGAGGCCCCCGGCCCGGTGACCGGCCGCATCCGGGAACTCGTCACCACCTACGTCACCGTCACGGGGGACCGGCCCACGGAGGAGCACGACTCCACCCCGGCGCAGATCAAGGAGGGCGCATGAGCAAGGTCAGCCTCGAGGGACAGGTCGCGGTCGTGACCGGAGCGGCGCGTGGGGTCGGCGAGCTGCTGGCACGCAAGCTCTCCGCGCGCGGTGCGAAGGTCGCGCTGGTCGGCCTGGAGGAGGAGGCGCTCAAGGACGTCTCCTCGCGCCTGCACAGCGACAGCGCCCACTGGTACGCCGACGTCACCGACCACGAGACGATGAGCCGGGTCGCGCAGGAGGTGAAGGCCCGGTTCGGGAAGGTCGACATCGTGGTGGCCAACGCCGGTGTGGCGACGGGCGGTCCGTTCGCCGACTCCGATCCGCAGGCCTGGCGGCGCGTGATCGAGGTGAACCTGATCGGTTCGGCGGTGACCGCCCGGGCGTTCCTGCCGGTGCTGGTGGAGAGCCGGGGCTATCTGCTCCAGATCGCCTCGCTCGCCGCGATCACCCCCGCGCCGATGATGACGGCGTACTGCGCGTCCAAGTCGGGCGTGGAGGCCTACGCGCACAGTCTGCGCGCCGAGGTCGGTCACCAGGGCGTGCGCGTCGGTGTCGGCTACCTGTCCTGGACCGACACCGACATGGTGCGCGGCGCCGACCAGGACGACGTCATGCGCGAGTTGCGGCAGCGGCTGCCATGGCCGTCCAACAAGACCTACCCGCTGGGGCCGGCGGTGGACCGGCTGGTCGCCGGGATCGAGCGGCGCTCGGCGCATGTGTACGGGCAGTGGTGGCTGCGCGGCATGCAGGGCGTGCGCGGCTATCTGCCGGCGCTGATCGGGACCGTCGGACAGCGCGAGATGAAGCGGTTCGCGCCCCGGCTGCAGGGCATGCGTTCCGGGCTCGTCGGCGCAGGTGGGGCGGCCGACGAGGCGGCGCGCGCTACCCACCGTGACTGATCCACATGCGTTCCGTGGTCGCCCGTGTGAATCTGGTCGAGGCCCCACCGAGCGCCCCGACAGGGGCCTCACCGGGGGGCCTCCCCACACCCTCACTCACCACAGGAGTGAACCCACATGGGTATGAAGGACCAGTTCCAGGACCAGGCCAACGAATGGCAGCAGCAGGGCAAGGACAAGCTGGGCCAGGGGCGTGAGCGTGCCGGCCAGCAGCCCCAGCGCGGCCAGCAGCCCCAGCGCGGCCAGCAGCCGCAGCGCGGTCAGCAGCCGCAGCGCGGTCAGCAGCCCCAGTCCGAGCGCGGTCGCCAGAACATGCGCGACATCGAGGACACGGAGCAGGAGATGCAGGACCGCTTCGACCAGGACTACGACGCGTAGTACTGCGCACCGTTGACCGGTTCACGCGGGGCGCCCCTCCTTTCCGGGAGGGGCGCCCTGCGCTTCAGTCCTTCGAAGCGGCCCTGGGCGGCAGTTTCGGTCGTGAGCGGTCCGGTACGTCGCTGTAGTCCGGCGGTACGGCGGCCGGGTGGGACTCCAGCAGCTCCAGTGCGAGCTGGACCGCATCGTCCATCTGGGCGTGCCGGCCCTCGGCCCAGTCCAGCGGCGTGCGCATGATGTCCAGGTCGGGGGTGACGCCGTGGTTCTCCACGGACCAGCCGTAGGCGTCGAACCAGGCCGCGTTCATCGGGACCGTGATGACGGTGCCGTCGCCCAGCCGGTGGCGGCCGGTCATACCGACCACGCCGCCCCAGGTGCGCTGGCCGACCACCGGGCCCAGCTTCAGCAGCTTGAAGGCGGCCGTGATCATGTCACCGTCCGAGGACGTCGCCTCGTCGGCGAGGGCCACGATCGGGCCCCGCGGCGCGTTCGAGGTGTACGACACCGGTTGCGCGTTCCTCGTCAGGTCCCAGCCCAGGATCGTCCGGGTCAGTTTCTCGATGACGAGTTCGCTGATGTGCCCGCCCGCGTTGCCGCGCACGTCCACGATCAGGGCGGGCCGGGACACCTCCAGGCGCAGGTCCCGGTTGAACTGGGCCCAGCCGGAGCCGCCCATGTCGGGGATGTGCAGGTAGCCGCACTTGCCGCCGCTCAACTCGCGTACGACATCGCGGCGTTTGGCGACCCAGTCCTGGTACCGCAGCGGCCGCTCGTCGATGAGCGGGACGACGGCGACCCGGCGGGCCGGGCCCGGCTGCCCGTCCGCGGGGACGAAGGTGAGCTCCACGGTCGTACCGCCGGCGCCGGCCAGGAGCGGATAGGGCCCGGTCACCGGATCGACCGGGCGGCCGTCGACATGGGTGAGGATCGCGCCCTCACGGATGCCCGTGCCGGCCAGCGGTGAGCGGGCCTTGGAGTCGGAGGAGTCGCCGGGCAGGATGCGCTTGACCATCCAGCCGCCGTCGCGGCGGACGAGGTTGGCGCCGAGGAGGCCCTGCCAGCGCTGGTAATGGGGCGGCCCCTCGTTGCGGCGGGCGGCGGTGACGTAGGCGTGCGAGGTGCCCAGTTCGCCGAGGACCTCCCGCAGGAGATCGGCGAACTCGTCGGGGGAGGCGACCCGTTCGACGAGGGGCCGGTACTGGTCGAGGACCGCGTCCCAGTCGATGCCGCACATGCCCGGGTCCCAGAAGTAGGCCCGGATGATCCGTCCCGCCTCGTCGTACGCCTGGCGCCACTCGGCCGGCGGGTCGACCACGTGCAGGATGCGGCGCAGGTCGATCCAGACGGTGGTGTCGCTGTCGCCCATCTCCGTGGCGGGCACCGCGCGCAGGTCGCCCTCGTCCACGACGACCAGCCGGGTGCCGTCGCCGCTGACCGCGAACCAGTCCAGATGGTCGACCAGTTCGGACTTCTTCGCCTTGGCGAGGTTGAAGTACTCCAGGGTCGGGCGGCCGCTGACGTCGGCAGGGTTGGCGAACGTCTCGCCGAGGGCGCCGGAGATCGGCCAGCGCAGCCAGACCAGGCCACCGCCGGCGACCGGGCACAGCGCGGAGTACTTGGAGGCGATCACCGGGAACGGCGTGACCCGGTTGGCCAGTCCCTCGACCTCCACGGTCACCGTGCCGGCCTCGCCGGTCTCCTCGTCCTCGACCGGGTCGAGCCCGCCGGCCGCCGGACGGCCCTCGGGGTTCAGGGCGAAGGGGGAGGGGGTCGCCGAGTTCAGCGGTACGAGGTACGGGCGGCAGCCGAGCGGGAAGGACAGGTCGCCGGTGTGGACGTCGTACACCGGGTCGAAGCCGCGCCAGGAGAGGAAGGCGAGATAGCGGCCGTCGCGGGTGAAGACGGGGTTCTCGTCCTCGAAGCGGCCGTTGGTCACGTCCACGATCAGCCGGTCCTTGATGCGGGCCAGCTTGATCTGGCGCAGGGAGCGGCCGATGCCGGGGTGCGACCAGGTGAGCCAGGCGCCGTCCGGGGAGAAGGCGAGGTCGCGGACGGGGCCGTTGACGGAGCGGATCAGCTCGGTGACCCGGACTGCGGCGGCTTCCTCCGCTGCGGTGTCCTGGCCTTCGGTGCCCGGCGTGGTTCCGGGGGCCTGCTCTTCGGCGGTCTCGGTGGATTCGGCGGCCTCGGTGGTTCCGGCGGTTCCGGTGTCCTGGCTGCCGGTGCCGGCCGCGGTTCCGGTGTCCCGGCCTTCGGTGGTCTCCCCCGTTCCGGTGTCCCGGTCCTCGGCACCCGCCGCGGCTCCGGCCGCCTCGGCGCCCTCCCCGGTACCCGGGATCTCCCCGCTCTCTTCCTCCGTCAGGTCGATCAGCAGCAGCCGCCCGTCGTGCGAAGCGACCGCCAGCCGCTCGCCCAGCGGGTCGGAGGCCATCTCCAGGACGCGGCCCAGCCGGCCGGAGGCGAGCCGGCGGGGAGCCCGGTCGCCGGTCGCGCGGGGCAACTGGGCGATCTCGACGGCGTCCTCGCCCTCCACGTCGGTGAGGCACGCCACCTGCCCGGTCGTGCCCAGCATCTCCGGCAGCCGTACCCGCACACCGGGCGTGTCGGTGATCGTGCGGGCGGGCCCGTCGCGGTGGGTGAGCCAGTACAGGCTGCCGCGCACGACGACGGCGCTGGCCCGGCCGGTCTCGTCCACGGAGATGCCGTCGACGTTCTGCGCGGCCGGCACCTGGTACCGGCGGCGCCCGGTGGCCGGTCCGGCGAGCCGGATGTCCAGCTTGCGTGGTACGGCGCCCGGGGAGAAGTCGTCCACGAGCCACAGGTCGCCCGCGCACTGGTACACCACCCGGGTGCCGTCGCTGGCGGCGTGCCGGGCGTAGAAGGCGTCGTGGTCGGTGTGACGGCGCAGGTCGGTGCCGTCGTGAGCGCAGGAGTACAGGTTGCCGACGCCCTCGTGGTCGGAGAGGAAGGCGATCCGGCCGGCGACGAACATGGGGCAGGCCAGATGGCCGCCGATGTCCGGCACGAGTTGTTGCCCGTGCAGCCAGAGCCGGCCCATGGCACCGCCGCGGTACCGCTTCCAGGAGGCCGGTTCGTGCGGCGGGGTGCCGGTGAGCAGCAGGGTCTTGTGCCGGCCGTCGATGTCGGCGACCTGGATGTCGGAGACCGGGCCCCAGGGCAGCTTGCGGCCGGGGTCACCGTCGGTGCTCACCTTGTAGGCCCAGGTGAAGTAGGAGAAGGGCTGGCTGTGGGAGGCGACGGCCAGGATCTCGGGGTCGCCCTCCCCCTCGGGGGGCGTCCAACCGCAGACCTGTGTGTCGGAGCTGCCCCAGTAGGTCAGCTGCCGCTCGGGGCCGCCGTCGACGCCGACGAGGTGGATCTCGGGCACGAGGCTGTGCCAGTTCGTGTAGGCGATGCGGCGGCCGTCGGGGGAGAAGCGCGGGTGACCGGCCTTCGTGCGGTCCGCCGTGAGCCGCCAGGCCCGGCCCGGGCGGTCCAGAAGGGCCAGCCAGAGGTCGTCCTCGGCCACGAAGCACACCAGGTCGCCGCTGAGATGGGGATGGCGCATATAGCTCACCTCCCCATGCTTTTCCGCCCGCAGGGGCCCAGCAACTTATGCGCCGCTCACGTTCGTGACCCAGCACACGTACGAAACGGTTTCGTTTCGTATTTGGCCGGGGTATCTTCATGGTGTACACAGCAGCAGGCGCGGAGTGGGAAGGTGAGCGACATGACGGAAGCCGTCGCGGCGGCACGTCGCAGTCGGATCACGCCCGAGCGCGAGGCCGAGTTGTACGAGGCCGTGCTCGACCTGCTCCGCGAGGTCGGCTACGACGCCCTCACCATGGACGCCGTCGCCGCCCGCACCCGGTCCAGCAAGGCCACGCTCTACCGCCAGTGGGGCGGCAAGGCCGAGCTGGTGGCGAAGGCGGTGCGGCACAACAAGCCGGGCGGCTCCGCCGACGACATCGACACCGGGTCGCTCAGAGGCGACCTGCACGCCCTCACCCTGCGCTCGGACGACTGCGAGATGGAGCAGAACTCGGCGCTGATGCGGGGCCTGGCGATGGCCGTGCACGGCAATCCCGACCTCCTGCGGGCGTTCAAGGACCATCTCATCGAGCCGGAGATGGCGGAGTTCCGCCGTGTGCTGCGGCGGGCGATCGACCGGGGCGAAGTCCGTGCGGACAACCCGGCGATGGACTACGTGATGCACATGATGATCGGCGGGTTCGCCGCCCGCTCGCTCATCGACGAGCAGCCGCCGACCCAGGCCTTCCTCCTGTCGTACATCGACGCCGTGGTCCTCCCCGCCCTCGGCGCCCCCACCACCTGAACCCTCCCCAGCAAGCCCACCATCTGACGTCACCGCTCACGTCGTCGGGCTGACCACCCCTGCCCTGATAGACCCCACGACCTGACCGGGAGTACGCCCGACGTGGCCACGTTCCTCTACAAGATCGGCCGTCTAGCCTTCCGGCGACGGCACTTCGTCGCCCTCATATGGGTTGCGCTGCTCACCCTGGCCGGGGTGGGCGCCGCCTTTGCGCCGGCCGCCGGCAACACGTCCTTCTCCATCCCCGGCACCGAGGCGCAGAAGGCCTTCGACCTGCTGGAACAGCGTTTCCCGGGGATGAGCGCCGACGGCGCCACCGCACGGGTCGTCTTCAAGGCGCCGAGCGGCGAGAAGATGACCGACGAGGCCGACAAGGCGGCCGTCGAGAAGACGGTGAAGGAGCTGCGGAGCGGCTCCGAGGTCACCTCCGTCGCCGACCCCTACACCGGGCACGCCGTCAGCGCGAACGGCACGATCGCCTACGCCTCGGTGAAGTACAAGGTCTCCGGCATGGAGCTGGAGGACTCCTCCAAGGACGCGCTGAAGGAGGCCGCGCAGCACGCGCGGGACGCCGGGCTGACCGTGGAGGTCGGCGGTGACGCGCTCAGCGCGACGCCGGAGACCGGCTCCAGCGAGGTCATCGGCCTGGCGATCGCCGCCGTCGTCCTCGTCATCACCTTCGGCTCCCTCCTCGCGGCCGGCTTCCCGCTGCTCACCGCGATCATCGGCGTCGGCATCGGCGTCTCCACGATCACCGCGCTCGCCAGCACGCTCGACCTGGGCACCACCACCTCCACCCTGGCGTCCATGATCGGTCTGGCCGTCGGCATCGACTACGCCCTCTTCATCGTCTCCCGCTACCGCGCCGAGCTGGCCGAGGGCCGCGAGGGCGAGGAGGCGGCCGGACGGGCCGTCGGCACCGCGGGCTCGGCGGTGGTCTTCGCCGGCCTCACCGTCGTGATCGCCCTCGTCGGCCTGTCCGTCGTCGACATCCCGATGCTGACCAAGATGGGCATCGCGGCGGCGGGCACGGTCGCCATCGCCGTCCTGATCGCCCTGACGATGATCCCGGCGCTGCTCGGCTACGCGGGCCGCAAGGTCAAGCCGGCCGGCCAGAAGAGCAAGCTGCTCGGCGGCGGCCGTACGCCGAAGAAGCCGGGCCGCCCCAACATGGGCACCCGCTGGGCGAGCTTCGTCGTACGGCGACCGGTCGCGGTCCTGCTGCTCGGCGTGCTCGGCCTCGGCGCGGCCGCGATCCCGGCCGCCTCCCTCGAACTGGGCCTGCCCGACGACGGCTCCCAGCCGACCTCCACCACCCAGCGCCGCGCCTACGACCTCCTCTCCGAGGGCTTCGGGCCGGGCTTCAACGGCCCGCTGATGGTCGTGGTCGACGCCAAGGGCAGCGACCACCCCAAGGCGGCCTTCACCGAGGTCGGCGACGAGATCAAGGGCCTGAAGGACGTCGTCACGGTCACCCCGGCCGTGGCCAACAAGGCCGGTGACACCGCGACGATCACCGTCGTACCCAAGTCCAAGCCGTCCTCGAAGACGACCGAGGACCTGGTGCATGCCATCCGTGACAAGGGCGCGGGCATCACCGCGAAGACCGACTCCAAGGTCCTGGTCACCGGTACGACGGCGATGAACATCGACGTCTCGCAGAGGCTCAACGACGCCCTTCTGCCCTACCTGGCGCTGGTGGTGGGTCTCGCGTTCCTGCTGCTGATCGTGGTCTTCCGCTCGGTCCTCGTCCCGCTGAAGGCGGCCCTCGGCTTCCTGCTCAGCGTGATGGCGGCCCTGGGCGCCGTGGTCGCGGTCTTCCAGTGGGGCTGGCTGTCCGGCCTGATGAACGTCGAGCAGACCGGCCCGGTCATGTCGATGATGCCGATCTTCATGGTGGGTGTCGTCTTCGGACTCGCGATGGACTACGAGGTCTTCCTGGTGACCCGGATGCGGGAGGCGTTCGTCCACGGCGAGAAACCCAGCCAGGCCGTCGTGACCGGCTTCAAGCACGGGGCGCGGGTCGTCACCGCCGCCGCCGTCATCATGATCGCCGTCTTCTCCGGCTTCATCGGCTCCACCGAGGCGATGGTCAAGATGATCGGCTTCGGCCTCGCGATCGCCGTCTTCTTCGACGCGTTCATCGTCCGCATGGCCATCGTGCCGGCGGTCCTCGCCCTGCTCGGCAAGCGGGCCTGGTGGCTGCCGAAGTGGCTCGACCGCGCGCTGCCCAACGTGGACGTCGAGGGCGAGGGCCTGCGTACGCTCTCGGACTCGGGCCGCAAGGACACCGACCCGGACGAGGAGAGGGAGCTGGTACGGGCCTGACGTACCGCTCCTGGGAAAAAGCGGCCGGTGAGGGTGCCCGTGGGGACGGGGCTGCACCCTCACCGGCTTTCCGCCGGGTGTACGGAAAACCCCGTGAGCGCGCTGACGGCGATGTCGTAGCGTGCGGTGCATGACGACGACAGCCGCCACCGGCGCCGACGGTTGCGGAGCCCACCCCCGCTTCGCCGAAGCCCTGCGCAGGCTCGGTCTCGACGACGTGCTCGCCCGCACCAGGACGTTCCCGCAGGCCACGCGGACCGCCGCCGAGGCCGCCGCGGCCATCGGCTGCGAGCTCAGCCAGATCTGCAAGTCACTGATCTTCGCCGCCGACGGGGTGCCGGTGCTGGTCCTCATGGACGGGGCCTCGCGCGTGGACGTGGAGCGGGTGCGCGAGGCGCTGGGCGCGGGGAAGGTCAGCCGGGCCGACGCCGGTGCCGTACGCGAGACCACCGGCTACGCCATCGGCGGCGTACCGCCCTTCGGTCACCGCACACGCACGCGTGTCCTCGCCGACCGCTCGCTGCTCACCCACGACACGGTGTGGGCGGCCGCCGGGACGCCGCACACCGTCTTCCCGATCGAGCCCGAGGCGCTCGTCGCCCACGCCGGTGCCGACCTGGTGGACGTCCGCGAGCAGACCGCGTGAGCCGCTTGCCACGGCCGCCGTCCTCCTCGCCCCCGCGCGGGGCCGGTTCCTGATCGGGCTCGGCTCGCGCCGTCCGCCGCGTTCCCGGCAGCGCCCGCCCGGCCGTCTTCACCGTGCCGGCCGCCCTGTGCGCATGAGGTGGCCGGTGGCCGGGCGGCGGCACGGTCAACTCAAAGGCCCTCCCATCAAGTCGGGTCGGGCGTGTACCGCATGAGGGGTTTCCCGGTACTGCCGGCTGGTATCCGGAGCGGGAAGCGTTGCCGTACCACTGTCGATCAGAGGTGCTCGGCAACCAACTGCCCGCGCCCGCCCTCTTCCTGGTCGACTGATGGATGCGGTTGAGCCGACCCAGCCGTCTTCGACCGAGGGGGAGTCGTTGTTCCGCAAAGCAGTGGGGGCCGTAGGCGTCGTCGGTCTTGCCGTGGTGCCCTTGCTGGGAGGGGCGGCGGGGGCATCGGCCGAGAGCGCGAGCCCGGCTCCGGGCGCCGGCCCGTCGCCGGGCGTCCGCCTGGCGTACCACGTGGCTCAGGGCAGCGCCCTGGAGGCGGGTGACGCGCTCTGGTTCAGCCTCGAGGGAATGCCACCGGGATGGGACAAGGCCGAGGTCACCTCCCCGGCCCTGCAGGAGCCGATCACCCTGACTCCCGTGCAGAAGGGGACGACGCAGTCGGTCCAGGTGGACGGGGAGGGAACGCAGCACCGCATCCGCTCGGGTCTGCGCCCGGGGACCTATCCGGCCACCGCGACCAGCCACGGCCGTACCGTCGCGACGGCCCGACTCGAGGTCGCGGCCGAGAACTCGGCGCGGATCGACCGGTTCGTCATCGGTCCCAGGGACGCGTTGCCCGGCAGTGGCACACCGGCCTCCCTCCGGCCGGGCAGTGACGTCCGGGTGGTCCTCACCGACCTGCGGCCCGCACCGGGGGAGAACTCCCTGACCGTCACGTCGCCCGTCTTCGGGGGCCCGTTGACCATCAGGACGGACAGCCCGGACAACCCCGGCTGCACATGCGACGACGACGGCACGGTCTACGCGGGCCACGCACGACTGCGAGGCGACGTACGCGACGGCCGCTACACCGTGACCGTGGTCAGCCACCACGGGCAGCGGACCACGAAGCAGCACGTCACGATCGCCGGCCGGACCGTCACGGACGGCGGCCCTTCCTGGGCGGTCACCGGTGGCGTCGCGGCCGCGGGACTGGCCCTCGCCTCCGGCGGCGTGTTCACGGTGCGGCGCCGGCGCTCACGCAGGGCCGAGCCCTCCGCGTAGCGGCGAACCCGGCGGCTGCAGCCCCCCGCTGCCCTTCTTCGCTCTTCTTCCGTTCCTCCCACGCTTCCTAGGGCCGCTGCGGGCCCGGAGGCAGCTGATCCATGACTCAGAAAGCATTCCTTGCGTACCTCACACAGACGAATACCGCGCCTTGCGGTCCTGACGGCCGGAACCGCTCTGTTCCTGGCAGGCGGAGGAGGCCTCGCCCAGGCCCAGGTCCAGGACGTCACACCGACGCCCAACCCGTCCGCCACGACGGCTCCGTCCGCCGTACCGTCCTTTGAACCGGCGCCTTCGCTCTTGGCCGGTCCCTCGGCCACGAACGGCACCGAGGGGCCCTCGGCCTCGCCGTCGGCGAGCGCGGGCGGGTCCAGGACGGAGGGCGGCAACGGCGACTGGTCGGACGCGGACGCCATCCGCTTCTGGACTCCTGAGCGCATGGCCTCGGCCACCGACCCGGCACAGCCCGCGCGGCAGGCGGCTCCGAGCGCCGAAGCCCGGTTGCGACGAGCGGCTCCGGCCGATCCCGGCGTGGCGGCCGACATGCCGACCGCGGAGCACATCCGCGGCCTGAAGTCAGTCGGGACGATCTTCACCTACGACACCGACCCGACCACCGAACGGATGCACGCCCACAAGTGCACCGCCAGCGTGGTGGAGAGCCCCGGCCACGATCTGATCCTGACCGCGGGACACTGCTCCGGGGGCAAGGCCGTCTTCGTCCCCATGTACGCCGCCGAGTACGCACTGGACAAGCAGACGTTCGGGTTCTACCGGATCTCCGACTGGTTCTTCGACGACCGGTACGTGCACAACACCAAGAAGCCCCTCTCCGACCTGGACTTCGCCTTCGGCCGGCTCGCGCCCTCGGAGAGCGGCAAGCAGGCGCAGGACGTGGTGGGGGCGAACAAGCTGCTGCGCACCCCGGGCTATCTGAACAAGGTCACGATGCTGGGCTACCCCTCCAGCCACGACGCCGAGGACCGTCCCGTGCGGTGCCCCACGCAGACGGAGGCGCTGCCCGGCTTCTACCAGATCCAGGCGAAGTGCCGTGGCATGTGGAGCGGTGTCTCCGGCGGCCCCTGGTTCTCCCAGGTGGACTGGGCGAAAGGCACCGGCGAGATCATCGGCAACGTCGGCGGGTACCACGGCGGCGGCAACGACGCGAACGTGGACTGGCTCACCTACAGCCCCATGTACGGCGACTGGTTCTTCCGCCTGTACGACGAGGCGAAGAACAACCAGCACGTCACGCACGGCAGTTCCTACGACCAGCCGGCGCTGCCGTACTCCATGGGCGGCGGTGAGACCTGGTCCCACGCCAAGCTGCTGGCCTCGGGCGAGTACACCGGCGACGGCAAGGGCGACCTGATCGTGGTCTGGACCGACGGCGAGGTCACCCTCTACACCGGCGACGGCAACGGCGGCTTCACCGGCGAGCGACGGCTGGCCGCGCCCCACGGCGCCTGGCAGCACGCCAAGTCCATCACCGGTGGGGACTTCTCCGGCGGTACGGGCTCGGACCTGCTGGTGGTGTTCGACTCCGGCGAGGTCAGGCTCCTCCCCGACGTCGGCACCAAGGGCATGGACGGCGGGATCGAACTGGCCGACGCCGGATCCATCTGGAGCCACGCCGACCAGATCACCGCGGGCAGCTTCGGGACCGCGAAGTACGTCAGCGACCTGCTGGTGCGCTGGAGCGACGGCGAGGTCACCGACTACACCGGCCTCGGCGACAAGGGTTTCGGCACCGAGCACCAGCTGGAGAAGCCGAAGAGCGCCTGGACGGACGCCACCCTGGTGACCGCAGGAGACTTCACCGGCGGCAACAACTGGGACACCCTGGTGCGCTGGTCCGACGGGAGACTCTCCCAGTTCCAGGAGACCGGTCCCGGCGGCGTCGGCAAGGAGGTCCAGATGGCTCCGGCCGGCAGCATCTGGTCCCACGACTCGGTGATGACAGCGGGCAGCTACGACTCCAACGGCCGGCCGGACGACCTCGTCGTGTGCTGGTCCGACGGCAAGACCGCCATGTACACGCACACCGGGGCGACCTTCGGCATCGAGCACATGCTCGTCGCCCCGAAGTGACCGCCCGGGCAACCGCCCCAAGGCCTCCCCGCCACAGCCGAGGCACATCCGGGTGGCCCCGGACCACCGGGCCACCCGGATCCGCCGGCCGGGCTGCTGATCGTGGGCAGCGGGTTGATGATGCATGCGGGGCAGTCGGGGTAGCCCGGTAGGGAGAAGCACGGGGCAGCAACGGGAACGACAGGGAGCCGCCATGACCGACAAGCCGTCCGTCAGCGTCCTGGGCACGGGCATCATGGGGGCCGCGATGGCCCGGAACCTGTGCCGCGCCGGGCTGGAGGTGCGCGCGTGGAACCGCACGCGTGAGAAGGCCGAGCCGCTCGCCGCCGACGGCGCACGGATCGCGGACACCCCCGCGGAGGCCGTCGAGGGCACCGATGTCGTCCTGACGATGCTGTACGACGGCAACACCGTCCTGGACGTCATGCGGGAGGCGGCGCCGGCCCTGCGTCCCGGCACGGTGTGGGCGCAGTGCACCACCGCCGGCATCGAACTGGTCGGCGAACTCGCCGCCTTCGCCGGCGAGCACGGACTGGTCTTCTACGACGCCCCCGTCCTCGGCACCAAGCAGCCCGCCGAGACCGGTCAGCTGACCGTGCTGGCCGCCGGGCCGGAGGAGGGACGGGAGACCGTCACGCCCGTCTTCGACGCGATCGGCGCGAAGACCATGTGGACCGGGGCCGACGGCGGCGCGGGCAGCGCCAGCCGGCTGAAGCTGGTCGCCAACAGCTGGGTGCTCGCGGCCACCGCGGCGGCCGGTGAGGTCCTGGCCCTCTCCCGGGTCCTCGGCGTGGATCCGCAGCAATTCTTCGACCTCATCGAGGGCGGTCCGCTGGACATGGCCTATCTGCGGGCCAAGGCCGCGCTGGTACTCGACGGCAAGCTGTCGCCCGCGTCGTTCGCGGTGACCACCGCCGAGAAGGACGCCCGTCTCATCGTCCGGGCCGGCGAGCGCTGCGGCGCACGGCTCGACGTGGCCGCGGCGACCGCGGACCGGCTCGCCCGGGCCGCCGCCCAGGGCCATGCGGACGAGGACATGGCCGCCGCGTACTTCGCCAGCTTCGGCGAGGGCGAGAACGCCCGGTAGGGCGAGCCGCGAGGGATTTCTGCGGCCGCGCAGACGTCGACATGACGGGCCGGGGTGCCCGGGCGCACCCTGGAAGCAGCGGTTTTCGGAGGTGATCGTCATGTTGCACACCGCTGTGGGATGGCATGTCGAGCTGGAGTTCATGGAGGACGATCAGCACACTCGGGCGGCGGCCCTGGTGCGCTTGCCCGACGGCACGGAGGTGCGGGCGCACGGCCACGCCACCCGGCACCAGATCGACTCCAACCAGCCCCGGGTCGGCGAGGAGATAGCCGGAGCGCGCGCCCTCAACGAACTGGCCATGGAACTGCTGTCCAAGGCCCACGACGAGATCGACGCGGCGTCCGGACGGACCTCGCACACGATCAACGTGTGACCTCGCGCCGCGCGCCCAGGATCGCGCTCCGGGGCGCGCGGCCCTACATGAGCGCGGTGCGTACGGCCCGTACCAGCGCCTGCGCCCGCGGATCCGCCGTCACGCTCTTCCGGAAGCCGTTGGTGACATAGCCGAAGGCGATGCCGGTCTCCGGGTCGGCGAACGCGAGGGCGCCGCCCCGGCCCGGGTGGCCGAAGGAGCCGGGGGAGAGGAGAGGGGACGCCGCACCGTGCAGCATGTAGCCGAGGCCGAACCGGGTGCCGGCCACCAGGACCCGGTCCGCCCCGGCGGACTGCTCGGCACGGGCCAGTTCCGTCGTCGCCGGGGTGAACAGGCGGGTGCCGCCGTCCACTTCGCCGATGAGCGAGGCGTAGAAACGGGCCAGCCCGTCGGCGGTGGCGATGCCGTTGGAGGCGGGCAGGGCGGCCGCGCGGTAGGCGGGGTCGTTCTCGTCGGGCAGCGGGGTGATCGCGGCGAAGGCGCGCCGGGTCAGCGAGTCCGGGTCGGCGTACGCCTCGGCCACCGCGCGCTTGGGGCGGGCCCTCAGGCCGCTCGCGGCCTCGGGTGCCTCCGTGGGGCCGACGCGGCCCACGCGCGCGTGCGCCGACTCCGGCAGGCCGAGCCACAGGTCCGCGCCGGTGGGGCGCGCGATCTCGTCTGCGATCCACTCGCCGACCGGGCGGCCGGTGATCCGCCGGATCAGTTCGCCGGTGAGCCAGCTGTAGGTCTGGGCGTGGTAGCCGTGGTCCGTGCCCGGTTCCCACACCGGCGCCTGAGCGGCGACGGCCGCGGCGCCCAGGTCGGGGTCGGCGGCCTCGGCGGGGCTCAGCGGCCGGTCCAGCACGGGCACGCCCGCGCGGTGGGCGAGCAGATGCCGGACGAGGGTGCGCTCCTTGCCGGCCGCCTTGTACGCGGGCCAGTACGCGCCGACCGGAGCGTCCAGGTCCAGTTCGCCGCGCTGGTGCAGCAGCAGGAGCGCGGCGGCGGCGATGCCCTTGGTCGCGGAGCGCACGATCTGGGCTGTGCCGGGCTCCCAGGGGGTCGTACCGGCCGTGCCGTCGACGTCCTTGGTGCCGGCCCACAGGTCGACGACCCTGTGCCCGTCGCGGTAGACGGCGACGGCGGCGCCGCGTTCTCCGAGCAGGGCGAAGTTCGCTGCGAACGCCTCCCTGACCGGCTCGAAGCCCTCGGCCACTGTGCCGTTCACGTCCACGCCCGCCGTCCCTTCCGATCACCTGCGACAGTGGGTGGAACGTCGGCTGCCCGCCTGTGATTCCTCGGTGCGATCAGCCCAGTACGATCGTTACATCGATGTTGCCGCGGGTGGCGTTGGAGTACGGGCAGACCTCGTGCGCCGCGTCCACCAGGCGGGACGCCACGTCCCGGTCCAGCACCGGCAGGGAGACGCTGAGGGCGACCGCGAGGCCGTAGCCCTGGTGCCTGTTCGGGCCGATGCCGACCTTGGCGGCCACCGTGGAGCCGGTCAGGTCGTAGCCGGCGCGGTTGCCGACAAGGATCAGCGCGTTGTGGAAGCAGGAGCTGTAGCCGGCCGCGAACAGCTGCTCGGGGTTGGTGCCGTTGCCGTCGCCGCCCAGCTCCGGGGGCATCGCCACCTTCAGCTCGATCCGGCCGTCCTGGCTGGTGACGTAGCCGTCGCGGCCGCCGTGGGCGGTGGCCTCGGCGACGTACATGATCTTCGTCGGACGGGTGTCGACAGCGGTGTCCTCGGTCATGACGGGCCTCCCCCGGAACAAGTGGCGCACAAGTACATCGCGCACAAGGTACTGGCTGGTATGTCAGCAGGCGACACCCGGGGGTCGCAACTCCCGGTAACGCGAGATCAGGGCCGGAGCGGGGCGGGAGGGGTGCCGGATCAGCGGCGGTCGGCCGCCGCGTCGGTGCGCTCGGTGAGCTTCCACAACGCCTCACGCAGTCGCGCGATCTCCTGACCGTCGAGGCCTGTCGTGGTGAGAAGTGCGCCGGGTACGCATGCGGCGCGCTCCCTCAGTTCCTCCCCGCGCCCCGTGCACGCCACGCGCACCGAGCGCTCGTCGCCCGCCGCACGCTCCCTGCGCACCAGACCCGCCCCCTCCAGTCGCTTCAGCAACGGCGAGACGGTCCCGTAGTCGAGACGCAGGGCGCGCGCCAGTTCCTTCACACTGGTCTCGCCCCGCTCCCACAGCACCAGTAGTACGAGGTACTGCGGGTAGGTGAGCCCGATAGTGTCGAGAAGCGGACGGTATGCGGCGGTCACGGCGCGCTGTGCGGCGTACAGCGCGAAGCACAGCTGGTCGTCCAGCAGCAGCGACCCCTCGGTGGCGCGGTCCTCGTTCGTCACGCGCCCATTGTCACGGACGAGCCCGGGTCACCGGGCGTGGGTCGAGCAGAACGGCGGCACCGGGCCGGCCGCCGCTTGTTCCCGCCACTGCGGGGAAGTCGACCTTCAGGGAAGATGATTCGCCGCCAGAAGGCGCAAATCGGAAAATATGGGACATTGGTAAGGAAGCGGATGCATAACTTCCGCACAGGTCACTCAGTGTGAAAGGGCGATCCGATGTCGGTGGTCGAGCAGTACGCGCGCGCCCATATCGTCACGGACGAAGAGGATCCGGGGGCCGTACCCGTGCTGCTGCGGTACGACCCCGACAGTGATCCACGAACCGTACTGGTCGACCTGCCCGGCGCCCACGAGTGGGCCTTCTCCCGCGCACTGCTGGAACGAGGACTTCGAGCACCGGCCGAGAGCGGTGCCGTACGGGTGTGGCCGTGCGGCCGCGTCCAGGCCGTCGTGGAGTTCCACTCCGACAACGGTGTCGAGGTGGTGCAGTTCGATTCGAAGGCGCTGCTCAGTTTCCTGCGCCGCACCTACACCGCGGAGCCGGTGCACAGCTGATCAGCCGCCCATCCTGAGCAGGGCCGCCACGATCGGACCGGCCGTGTCGCCGCCGTGGCCGCCCGCCTGGACCACGCCCGCGGCGGCGAGGTCGCCCCGGTAGGCGGTGAACCAGCCGTTCGGCTTCTTCTGCCCGTCGACCTCGGCGGAGCCCGTCTTGGCGCCGTGGTCCCCGCCCAGGCCAGCCATCGCCTTGGCCGCCGTGCCGTAGTCCGCGGTGAACCGCATGACGTCCTTGACCTGGGACTGCGTCTGCGCGGACATGGTGCGCGCCGCCTTCGCCAGCGTGCGGTGGTCCACGTCGGGGGACACCAGGTACGGCTGGCGGAAGACGCCCGACTCCACCGTGGCCGACACCGACGCCATGTTCAGCGGGTTCATGCGCACCCCGCCCTGCCCGATCAGCGAGGCGCCCATCTGCGCGCCGCTCTGCACCGGGACGGCGCCGTCGAAGGACGGCACGCCGATGGCCCAGTTGCCCAGGCCGAGGCCGTAGACCTGCTGGGCCTCCTTCGTCAGGTCGCTGTCGGACAGCTTCGGCGCGAAGTCGATGAAGGCGTTGTTGCAGGAGGCCCCGAAGCTCTGCTTGAACGAGCCCTTCTTGATCTCGGAGTTGTCGTCGTTGTGGAACGTCCAGCCGGCCAGCTTGTACGTCTTGGGGCAGGGGTGCGACGCGTCCGGGGTGATGAGCTTCTTCTCGAACAGCATGGTCGACGTCACGATCTTCATCGTGGAACCGGGCGCGAGCGAGCCCTGGAAGCCGACGTTGAAGCCGTGCCCGCTGTTGGCGACCGCGAGGATCTCGCCGGTCGAGGGCCGGACGACGACCACGGAGGCCTGGGCGTGCTTGCCGACCTGCTGCTCGGCCGCCGCCTGGAAGGAGGGGCTCAGCGTCGTCTTCACCGTGCCCGGCGTGCCCTTGCTCAGCTCCACCAGCGTCTTGTCGGACAACTGGGCCTTCTGCGAAGCCTCTCCGCGCACCACGCGCAGCTCCACGCCCGCCTTGCCGCCCGCCGTCTTGCCGTACTTCTCCCGCAGCCCGTCCAGCACCGGCCCCAGCGAGGGGTACTTGGCGGCCGTCAGCTCGCCGCCGTGACGGTCCAGCGCCTTGATCGGCGGGGTGCCCGACTCGCCGGTGACGAGCGTGTCGCCGTCCTTCAGGTCCGGGTGGACGATCGAGGCATGCCAGTCGACCAGCGGCTTGCCGTCGCTCGCCCGCCGCACCACGGTGAGCGAACTGGCGTACGCCAGTGGCTTGCTGAGGTTCTGGTAGGACACCGTCGCCTTGACGGAGAACGGCACCTTGGCGCCCGTGGGGGTGCCCGGCGTGAGCGTGACGTCCTTCAGACGGGCGTCCTTGCCGTAGCCGGTCAGCAGCTTGGCCGCGGCGGAGGTGTCGTCGGTGGCCGCGGCCGCCTCGGTGAGCCTGCCCTGCTGCCACGCGGTGAGGAAGCGGGCGGCGGCCGTGTGGACCTCGGCGGCGCTGAGCGGGCCGGTCTTGACGGCCTTGTGGCCAGCCGCGGCGGAGGCCCGGTCGTCGGCGGCGGCACCGCCGTCGGTCAGTGCGTAGACACCGAACCCCGCACCGGCGACGGCCAGGGCGATCACTCCGCCGACCACGGCGGGCCCGGTCGCCCTCCGCCGCTCGTCGACGCGCCTTCTCTTGCCCACAGCCTCAGTTCCTCCGTGCCTTCACCAGGGTCCCCGTCTCCCCGTAGCCCTCACACTCCCCAACGACGGCACTCACCTTAAGGTCCCCGTCTCGGCGGGTGATGTCCGCGGCCGATCCGTAGCACGCTTGCGACAATCGGAGCGGCCCACACCCGCCGCGCCCCGGTGCACGCCCAGGGGCTACGGCGAGTGCTCAGGTCCGGGGGCCGGCTGGGTGGAGCCGTGGCTTTCGGCGAGGCAGGCTTGGCGTATGAAGTCGCTCTTGAGCTCACCCTCGGTGCCAGGAGCAGGCGGTCACAACCGGGTCGTCTTCGCACTGATGCAGTGTGTGCCCTACCTGATCGCGCTGGCCGTGCTGGTCATCGAGCTCACGCCTGCGCACTTCATCTACACCGGACCCTTTCTCACCGCGGTGCCGGCGCTGGCGGCAGTGACGTTGGGGCCCAAGGGCACCACCGCGGCGGCGGCCCTGGCACTGGCGATCAGTGTGACCACCGCGACCTGGAACGGGGCATGGGGCACCCTGCAGGTCTACAGCAACTTCCTGGCGCTCACCTTGGTCTCCGTGGCTGGTTTCATCACCAGCCGCGCCATGCAGGAACGCAGGCAGAGAGAGCTCGACAAGGTCCGCCGCATAGCCGTGGCGGCCCAGGAGGTCGTGCTGCGGCCGGTGCCCGCGCGCCTGGGCCCGCTGCGGGCCGGCAGTCTGTGCCTTGCGGCCGGGACGGGGGCGCGGGTGGGCGGTGATCTGTACGAGGCCGTGCAGACGCGGTACGGCGTCCGGATGATCGTCGGGGACGTCCGGGGCAAGGGGCTGTCCGCGGTGCGCGCCGTCGCGGCGGCACTGGGCGCGTTCCGGGAAGCCGTGCACTACGAGGACGACCTGGTGGAGGTCATGAACCACTGCGCCGCCGCACTGCGGCGGGAAGTCGCCGTGCCGGGTGCGTACGGGCAGGAGGTTCTGCTGGAGGGGTTCACCACGGCGCTCATCGCGCAGGTGCCGGACGAGCCCGTGGTGCAGCTGGTCAACCGTGGACATCCGCCCCCGCTGCTGCTGCGTCAGGGCAGGGCGACACCGCTGATGCCGGGCCTGCCGGCGCCGCCTCTCGGCCTCGAAGACCTCGCCACGGACCTCCCCGAGAAGCCGCAGAGCTATGCGTTCGTCCCCGGTGACCGTCTGCTGCTGTACACCGACGGTGTGATCGAGGCCCGCAACCGCGACGGCGAATTCTTCGCTCTGCCGCAGGCCATGGAGGAGATAGGCGGCAGCCCCACGTCGACGGAATTCCTGGAGCGACTGCACCAGGCGTTGGTCCACCACACCGGCGGCGACTTGGCGGACGACGTGGCGATGATCCTGGCCGACCGGTTCGACGGTCCACCAGGGCCACCGTCCGGTGGGACAGACGTGGGGTGAGGCCGTCTCCGGGCCGTCCGACGGTGACCGGCAGCAACCTCCAGCGACCGGCGACGGCCACGGGGCGCGGCCCCATGGCCCCGCCCCGTCGTGTCGCCCCGCCCCGTGGTGTCTGCCCCGCTAGACCCAGGTGTCCAGCCACATCCGCGACCGCCAGGAGTCGATCGGGATCGCCGTACCCGTGTACAGGGGCCAGAAGAAGATGAAGTTCCAGATGATCAGCAGCACCAGCACGCCCGCCGCCGACGCGCCGACCACCCGCCGGGTGTCGGAGGAATCCGCCGGGCCGACGATCGCGCCGATCATCATCGCCACCGCCAGGCACAGGAACGGCAGGAAGACCACCGCGTAGAACAGGAAGATCGTCCGCTCCTGGTACATGAACCAGGGGAGCCAGCCCGCCGCGATGCCGCACGCGATGGCGCCCGCGCGCCAGTCGCGGCGGAACGCCCAGCGCCACAGCACGTACAGGATCGCGAAGCAGGCCGCCCACCACAGCAGCGGCGTGCCGATCGCCAGCACCTCACGGGCGCACTTGTCGGCGGCGTTCGCCGGGCAGCCGTCCGCGCCCGGGTTCGGGGACTCGTAGAAGTACGACACCGGGCGGCCCAGCACTATCCAGCTCCAGGGGTTGGACTGGTAGGTGTGGGGGGACGTCAGGCCGACGTGGAACTTGTACACCTCGTGCTCGTAGTGCCACAGGCTGCGCAGCCAGTCCGGCAGGAAGGTCCAGCTGCCGCCCCTGCCGTCGGTGGCCGCCCAGTTGCGGAAGTAACCGCCGGTGCCGTCCGCCGGCGAGAGGATCCAGCCGGTCCAGGAGAGCAGATAGACGGCGATCGCCACCGGGACCGTCGCCAGGAAGGCGATGCCCGTGTCGTACTTCAGGGCCGCCGCGTACGGGTGCCGGGCGCCGGCCGTCCTGCGGGCACCGACGTCCCACAGCACCGCCATCACGCAGAACGCGACCAGGATGTACAGGCCGTTCCACTTCGTGCCGATGGCAAGGCCCAGCATCAGCCCGGCCGCCCAGCGCCAGGGGCGCAGACCGAAGCGGAACCTGTCGGCGACGTCCTCGTCGGGGCGGACCCGGCCGTCGGGGCCGACGGGCAGCGCGGCGGCCAGTCTCTGCCGCGACCGGTCCCGGTCGATGATCAGACAGCCGAAGGCGGCCAGCACGAAGAACATCAGCACCCCGTCGAGCAGCGAGGTCCTGCTCATCACGAAGTGCAGCCCGTCCACCGCCATCAGCGCGCCCGCGAGGCAGCCGAGGAACGTCGAGCGGAACATCCGGCGCCCGACCCGGCACAGCAGCAGCACGCTCAGCGTCCCCAGCAGCGCCGTCATGAACCGCCAGCCGAACGGGTCGAACCCGAACATCAGCTCGCCGAGTCCGATGACGTACTTGCCGACCGGCGGGTGCACGACGTACGCCGCGTCCGGCGGGATCGCGAGATGGCCGTGCGTCCGCAGCACCAGGTCGTTGGCGTTCTTGTCCCAGTTGACCTCGAACCCGCGGTGGACGAGCGCCCACGCGTCCTTGGCGTAGTACGTCTCGTCGAATATCACCGCCCGCGGACTGCCCAGGTTCCAGAACCGCATCAGGCCCGCCACCAGCGTCACCAGCAGCGGACCGCCCCAGCCCGACCAGCGCGTGACGCGCTCGGCGAGGACCGGCGGCACGCCGAGCGCCTGCCACAGCCGGGGACTCGGCTCGGCGTACGGGGGCACCAGCCGGTCCCGTACGTCGCCCGAGGGGGCGTCCTTGCCCGGTGCGTACCCGAATCGGCGCAGCCGCTGCTGCCACGACGGCCGCTGGTCGTGCGGCGGCTGGCCCTGCCGGAGGTCCATGGAGGACGCGGTACTGGTCACCGCGCCATCGTAGGGAACCGTTCTGTGCGAGTCCCGCGCATGTGCGGTACGGGTCGGGAAGCGGCCGTTCTCCCGGGGGCGGGGGCGGGCCGCGCGGGGGCCGGGGGCTGGGAGGATGGGGGGGTGACTGGAACCCTTGTCCTGGCAGGTACCCCCATCGGCGACATCGCGGACGCGCCGCCCCGGCTGGCCGAGGAGCTGGCCGGAGCCGACGTGGTCGCCGCCGAGGACACCCGGCGGCTGCGCCGGCTCACGCAGGCGCTGGGCGTCACGCCCAAGGGCCGCGTCGTGTCGTACTTCGAGGGCAACGAGTCCGCCCGCACGCCCGAGCTCGTCCAGGAGCTGCTCGGGGGCGCGCGCGTGCTGCTGGTGACCGACGCGGGGATGCCGTCCGTCTCCGACCCGGGCTACCGGCTGGTCGCGGCCGCCGTGGCGGAGGACATCCGGGTCACCGCCGTGCCCGGGCCGTCCGCCGTGCTGACCGCGCTCGCCCTGTCCGGGCTGCCCGTGGACCGGTTCTGCTTCGAGGGCTTCCTGCCGCGCAAGGCGGGTGAGCGGCTGTCCCGGCTGCGCGAGGTCGCCGCGGAACGGCGCACGCTGGTGTACTTCGAGGCCCCGCACCGGCTCGACGACACCCTCGCCGCCATGGCCGAGGTCTTCGGCGCCGACCGGCGGGCCGCCGTCTGCCGGGAGCTGACCAAGACGTACGAGGAGGTACGGCGCGGTCCGCTGGCCGAGCTGGCGCGGTGGGCGGCCGAGGGGGTGCGCGGGGAGATCACCGTGGTGGTCGAGGGCGCACCGGAGAGCGGGCCCGAGGAACTGGACGCGGAGGAACTCGTGCGCCGGGTACGCGTGCGTGAGGAGGCGGGGGAGCGGCGCAAGGAGGCGATCGCGGCGGTGGCCGTGGAGGCGGGAGTGCCGAAGCGGGTCGTCTTCGACGCCGTCGTTGCAGCGAAGAGTTCCGCCGGGGGAGCCGGAGCCCAGTAGTGCCGTCGGGCCGCGGGGGTCAGGGCGGCCCGCGGGCTGGTCGTGGCTGGTCGCGCGGGTCCCGGCGGCCCTTCGGGCGCGGCCCCCGGCCCGCGTCGGCACCCCCTCTGAGCAGGGCTGTTCTCGGGTGAGCGGGCGACCCATGGGACGGCAAAGGGCTGTCGCCGATGGCAAAGCGAAACGCGGCCGGCCGGGGGCTTTTCGGCAAGGAAGACTCAAATCGCCTCCAACACTCGACAGCCCTGATGCATTCGCGCCGGTGAAGGCGTCCACTGGTCGAAGGGACGCACCCGTCCCTCGCCCCAGCGGATTCCGGGGGAATCCCGCGCGGGCGCTTGTCCAGCGGACAAGAGGAGCTGGCATGAGTGAGATCGCAGGACAGACCGGCCTCCGCGGTACGGCCACAGCCGTTGTTCACGAGTCGTATGCGTTCGCCTGCATGCGCTGCGGGCACGGCTGGGAGCAGTCGTACGAGATAGAGCACCACACGGACGCCGACGGGCAGGAGTTCGTGCTGTACGTGGCCGACGGCCGGGTCGTGCCGTCGCCGCTGAGCCGCCCCAGCTGCCAGAACTGCGACGGCCACGTGGTGCGGATCATGCGCGCGGGTCAGGTCTCGTCGGTGCGCGGCGCCACCGAGCGGCACCACGCCGTGCCGCCGGCCGGCCCGGTCGAGGCGCCCCAGGTACCCGCGCCGGAGCCGGGGGAGCCGCACCACTGGCACCTGTCCGATCTCCTGCACCCTTTCCAGCGCAAGGCCGGCTGAGCGGATCGGCGGCCGGTGCGGGCATGCCCCTTTCGTAGGATCGGGGCATGTCTTCGAACGCCGGCCACACCTCCAAGGGCGACAAGAACGCCGCACCGCCGCTTCCGCCGCCGCTGCGGGTTCCGGTCGCCGATTCGCACACCCACCTCGACATGCAGTCCGGCACGGTCGAGGAAGGCCTCGCCAAGGCGGCGTCGGTGGGGGTGACGACGGTGGTGCAGGTCGGCTGCGACATCAAGGGCTCGCAGTGGGCCGCGGAGATCGCGGCCGCCCACGACGGCGTCCACGCCGCCGTCGCCCTTCACCCCAACGAAGCCCCGCGGATCGTGCACGGCGACCCCGACGGCTGGTCCCGGCAGGGCGCTCGCGAGCCCGGCGGTGACGCCGCGCTGGACGAGGCCCTCGCCGAGATCGACCGGCTCGCCGGGCTGCCCCAGGTCAAGGGCGTGGGCGAGACCGGGCTCGACCACTTCCGCACCGGCCCGGAGGGCAAGGCGGCACAGGAGCGGTCCTTCCGCGCCCACATCGAGATCGCCAAGCGGCACGGCAAGGCGCTCGTCATCCACGACCGGGAGGCGCACGCCGACGTGCTGCGCGTGCTGAAGGAGGAGGGCGCCCCCGAGCGCACCGTCTTCCACTGCTACTCGGGCGACGCCGCGATGGCGGAGATCTGCGCCCGCGAGGGCTACTACATGTCCTTCGCCGGCAACGTCACCTTCAAGAACGCCCAGAACCTGCGCGACGCCCTCGCCGTCGCCCCGCTGGAGCAGGTCCTCGTGGAGACCGACGCCCCTTTCCTGACCCCGGCGCCCTATCGCGGCCGGCCCAACGCGCCCTACCTCGTACCGGTCACGGTCCGCGCGATGGCCGCCGTGCGCGGGATCGACGAGGACGCGCTGGCGACGGCTCTCGCCGCCAACACCGCCCGCGCCTTCGGCTACTGAGCCCTTCTGTTCGATCACTGGGCGCGTGCTCGACGGGCAGCAGTGCGTAGTCGCGTCGCTTTGGAGAGTGACGATCGCTCCGCTAGGTTCTGGGGGCCCGATCCGGACCCCGGCCCCTCTGGAGCGTGTCGGCGTGAGCAAGTCGCAGTACGAGACGTCCGAGACCTACGAGCCCTACCCGCCGCCCTACGGCCCCGACGCCTCCGTGCACACCGCGGAGACCCTGCCGTACGGGCTGTACCAGGACACCTACCGGCCCGCTTACGAGGCGCAGGCGTACCTCGTCACCGAGCCGGTGCTGCCCCGGCAGGGCGGAAGCGGCGTGCCGGGAGCCGGGAGCGCGCTCGACCGCTCGGCCCCCGTGCGCGGCGGCGGGGCCGCGCCGGGGCACGGGGACCTGGATCCCGGGTGGGACGAAGAGGGGGCCGGTGACACCGCGTGGCCGGCGGGTGCCGGTGGGCGGTCGGCGCGCCGGCGCAGGGCTCGCTGTGCCGAGCGCCCGGAGTCCGCCATGCGCCGTCTGCTGCCGCAGGCGCTGGTCGTGGCCTTCCTCGCCGGCGGCACCACCGCGTTCGTCGCCAAGGACAAGGCGGTCGAGCTGACCGTCGACGGCAAGCAGCGCACCCTGCACACCTTCGCCGACGACGTGCGCGAACTGCTCGCCGAGGAGGGCGTGCACGTCGGCGCGCACGACATGATCGCGCCCGCCCCCGCCACGGCGCTGGCCAGCGGGGACACCGTCGCCGTGCGCTACGGGCGGCCCGTCCGGCTCACCCTGGACGGCCGGCAGCGCGAGGTGTGGACGACGGCGCACACGGTGGCGGGCGCGCTGGACGAGCTGGGGGTGCGCGCGGAGGGCGCCTACCTGTCCACCTCGCGCTCCCAGCCCATCGGACGCACCGGGCTCGCCCTCGACGTGCGCACCGAACGCGCGGTCACGATCATGGCCGACGGCCGGACCCGGACCATCCGCACCAACGCGGCCACCGTCCGGGAAGCCGTCGAGGAGGCCGGCATCGGCCTGCAGGGCCAGGACACCACCTCCGTCCCGCTCGACAGCTTCCCGCGCGACGGGCAGACGGTGACCGTGCTGCGGATCAGCGGCGCCCGGGAGGTCCGCGAGGAGCAGATCCCGTTCGAGACCGAGCGCACCGAGGACCCCTCCCTCCTGCAGGGCACCGAGGTCGTCGCACAGGTCGGAGTGCCCGGACTGCGCCGCGACACCTACCTTCTGCGCATCGTCAACGGGGTCCGGGAGAAGCCGCGCCGGGAGAAGTCCGAGGTCGTGCGCAAGCCGCGCAGGCAGGTGGTGAAGGTGGGCACCAAAGCGCGGCCCACCTCCGGGGCCGGCGCCGACCACCTGAACTGGCACGGCCTCGCCGCCTGTGAGTCCGGCGGCCGCCCGCACGCGGTCGACCCCTCCGGGACGTTCGGCGGGCTCTACCAGTTCGACAGCCGTACCTGGCACAGCCTCGGCGGCAGCGGACGTCCGCAGGACGCCCCGGCGGAGGAACAGACCTTCCGCGCGAAGAAGCTGTACATGAGCCGGGGGACGACACCCTGGCCGGCCTGCGGGTCCCGGCTGCGGGGGTGACGCCGGCCGGGGCGTCGGGGAGCGCCGTCGTGCCGCGGCCGTCCGCCGGGAGCGGGGGAGTCGCGGCCGGTCGCGCAGTTCCCCGCACCCCTGCGGGGCGCTTCCCCGACGCCCGGGCCGCGTGGCAACCCGGCCCGGCGGACCCCCGTACCCTTGTCCCGTGAGCAGCCCCACCCCCGAAGCCCTCCTCGGCCCGGCCGACATCCGCGAGCTCGCGGCCGCGCTCGGTGTCCGCCCCACCAAGCAGCGCGGCCAGAACTTCGTGATCGACGCCAACACGGTCCGCCGGATCGTCCGCACCGCCGAGGTCCGCCCCGACGACGTGGTCGTCGAGGTCGGCCCGGGTCTCGGGTCCCTCACGCTCGCGCTGCTGGAGGTCGCCGACCGGGTCATCGCCGTCGAGATCGACGACGTCCTCGCCGCGGCCCTCCCGGCGACGGTCGCCGCGCGCATGCCGGCGCGCGCCGACCGGTTCGCGCTCGTCCATTCCGACGCGATGCACGTCACGGAGCTGCCCGGCCCCCCACCGACGGCGCTGGTGGCGAACCTCCCCTACAACGTCGCCGTCCCCGTGCTGCTGCACATGCTGGCCACGTTCCCGACCATCGAGCGCACCCTCGTCATGGTGCAGTCCGAGGTCGCCGACCGGCTGGCCGCCGCGCCCGGCTCGAAGGTGTACGGGGTGCCGTCGGTGAAGGCCAACTGGTACGCCGAGGTGAAGCGGGCCGGGGCGATCGGCCGCAACGTCTTCTGGCCCGCGCCGAACGTCGACAGCGGGCTGGTCTCCCTCGTCCGGCGGACGGAGCCGATCAAGACGACGGCCTCCAAGAAGGAGGTCTTCGCGGTCGTCGACGCAGCGTTCGCACAGCGCCGCAAGACCCTGCGGGCGGCCCTCGCCGGCTGGGCGGGCTCCCCGGCCGCCGCCGAGGCCGCCCTGGTCGCGGCCGGTGTCTCGCCGCAGGCGCGGGGCGAGTCGCTGACGGTGGAGGAGTTCGCGCGGATCGCCGAGCACAAGGACGCGCGGCCCACGGAGCACGAGGAGAGCGGCAAGTGAGCGTCACGGTACGGGTGCCGGCCAAGGTCAACGTCCAGCTGGCGGTCGGCGCGGTCCGCCCCGACGGCTTCCACGACCTGGCCAACGTCTTCCTCGCCGTCGGCCTGTACGACGAGGTGACGGTGACCCCCGCGGACGAGCTCCGCGTCACCTGCGAGGGCCCGGACGCCGCAGGGGTCCCCCTGGACCGCACGAACCTCGCCGCGCGCGCCGCGATCGCGCTCGCCGGGCGCCGGGGCATCGAACCGAACGTCCACATCCACATCGCCAAGGACATCCCGGTCGCCGGCGGCATGGCGGGCGGCAGCGCGGACGGCGCGGGCGCGTTGCTGGCCTGCAACACGCTGTGGGGCACGGCTGCCTCACGGGCCGAGCTTCTCGCCATCTGCGCCGAGCTGGGCAGTGATGTGCCGTTCAGCCTGGTGGGCGGGGCCGCGCTCGGCGTCGGACGGGGAGAGCAGCTGACGGTCCTGGAGACCGGCGGCACCTTCCACTGGGTGTTCGCGATGGCCGGGCGCGGGCTGTCGACCCCGGCGGTGTTCCGGGAGTTCGACCGGCTGGCGGAGGGACGGGAGATTCCCGGGCCGGTGGCTTCGGCGGACCTGCTGGACGCGCTGGCGAAGGGCGACGCGGAGGGGCTGGCCGCGGCCGTGTCCAACGATCTTCAGCCTGCTGCCCTGGCCCTGTTCCCGGAGCTGGCGGAGACGCTGGAGGCGGGTCGCGGAGCGGGCGCGCTCGCCGCGCTGGTGTCCGGGTCCGGTCCTACGACGGCGTTCCTGGCGCGGGATGCCGAGGCGGCGGAGAAGGTGGCGGGGGCCCTGCGGGCATCCGGCACGTGCAGGGCGGTACGCACTGCGGTGGGGCCGGTGGCGGGGGCGACGGTGGTCTGAGGGCCAGGCTCCCGTCGATCAGCTCGGTGTGCGGCGGGAGATCCGGCAGTGTCAGCAGGTCATCGACGGTGTAGCCGTCCATCGGGGGGCTGTCATGGTTCCTCCGATGGGCAAGATCCTGGCGCCTGCTCTCCGACCGTAGCGGCGTGTCCCGATCACGTCATCACAAAGAGTGACAACCCCCTCGCGCCCCGCTCGTCACCCCCGAGGCCCTACGCTAGAAGGCTGACCCCCGCGGCTGAGCCGCATGTCGACACAGCCCCGCGCACAGGAGTGAAATGGCCGTCAACCTGGTCAATGTCGAGAACGTCAGCAAGGTCTACGGCACCCGTGCCCTGCTGGACGGCGTCTCACTCGGCGTGTCGGAGGGTGACCGGATCGGCGTGGTGGGTCGCAACGGCGACGGCAAGACCACCCTCATCCGGATGCTCGCCAAGCTGGAGGAGGCCGACACCGGCCGGATCACGCACTCCGGCGGGCTGCGGATCGGCGTGCTCACGCAGCACGACTCCCTCGATCCCGCCGCCACCGTCCGCCACGAGGTCATCGGCGACATGGCCGACCACGAGTGGGCCGGCAACGCCAAGGTCAGGGACGTGCTGACCGGGCTGTTCGGGGGGCTGGACCTGCCGGGCTTCCCGAAGGGGCTCGACACCGTCATCGGACCGCTCTCCGGTGGCGAGCGGCGCCGTATCGCCCTCGCCAAGCTCCTCATCGAGGAGCAGGACCTGCTCGTCCTGGACGAGCCCACCAACCACCTCGACGTCGAGGGCATCGCCTGGCTCGCCCGGCACCTGCAGGACCGCCGCTCGGCGCTGGTCTGCGTGACCCACGACCGGTGGTTCCTGGACCAGGTCTGCACCCGCATGTGGGACGTGCAGCGCGGCGACGTCTACGAGTACGAGGGCGGCTACTCGGACTACGTGTTCGCCCGTGCCGAGCGCGAGCGGATCGCCGCCACCGAGGAGGCCAAGCGGCAGAACCTGATCCGCAAGGAGCTGGCCTGGCTGCGGCGCGGGGCGCCCGCGCGGACGTCCAAGCCGCGTTTCCGGGTCGAGGCCGCCAACGAGCTGATCGCGGACGTGCCGCCGCCCCGGGACAGCAGCGAGCTGATGAAGTTCGCCTCCTCGCGGCTCGGCAAGACCGTCTTCGACCTGGAAGACGTCACCGTGCAGGCCGGGCCGAAGGTGCTGCTGAAGCACGTCACCTGGCAGCTGGGCCCGGGCGACCGGATCGGTCTCGTCGGCGTGAACGGCGCCGGCAAGACCTCGCTGCTGCGTGCCATGGCCGCCGCCGCCCGCAGCGAGGGCGAGGAGCAGCCGGCCGACGGCCGCGTCGTCGTCGGCAGGACCGTCAAGCTCGCCTACCTCTCCCAGGAGGTCGCCGAGCTGAACCCGAACACCCGGGTCCTGGAAGCCGTCCAGCAGGTGCGCGAGCGCGTCGACCTCGGCAAGGGGCGCGAGATGACCGCCGGGCAGCTGTGCGAGACGTTCGGCTTCGGCAAGGAGAAGCAGTGGACGCCGGTGGGGGACCTCTCCGGCGGTGAGCGCCGCCGGCTCCAGCTCCTGCGCCTCCTCATGGACGAGCCCAACGTCCTCTTCCTGGACGAGCCCACCAACGACCTCGACATCGAGACCCTCACGCAGCTGGAGGACGTCCTCGACGGCTGGCCCGGTTCGATGATCGTCATCTCCCACGACCGGTTCTTCGTCGAGCGCACGACGGACCGCGTCTTCGCCCTCCTCGGCGACGGCGCCCTGCGGATGCTGCCGCGCGGCATCGACGAGTACCTGGAGCGGCGCCGGCGCATGGAGGAGGCGGTCGCCGCGCAGACCGCCGCTGCGGCGCCCAGGCCCGCCGCGGCGGAGAAGAGCGCCGCCGACCAGCGCGCCGCCAAGAAGGAACTCCAGAAGATCGAGCGCCAGTTGGACAAGATCTCCGAGAAGGAGTCCAAGCTGCACGCCCAGATCGCCGACAACGCCACCGACTTCGCCAAGGTCGCCGACCTGGACGCCCAGTTGCGCGATCTGGCCGGGGAGCGCGACGAGTTGGAGCTGCGCTGGCTGGAACTGGCCGAGGACGCCTGACCGTTCACGCCCGACGCCCAGGGGGGCGCGTGCGCCGCGTGAAGGGGGCGTGAAGGCGCGTAACGGCGGTATCACGGCGGGGTCGTCCCTTGGGAACAGCGGTGGACACGGGCCCCGTTGCGGTCAGAGCCGGGTGATAGAAAGGGCCGTCTGAGAACTGTCTGAGTAACGACCCAGGTTCCGTCAAGAACCTCAGGGCGTGGCTAAAAATCAGTGAACGAGGGGGAAGAGCGCTGATGACTCAGCCGCCCAACCAGCCGCCGCAGGGTGGCTTCGGAGCGCCGCCGAACCAGCCACCGCAGGGTGGCGGTTTCGGTGCCCCGCAGACGCCACCGGCTCAGGGCGGTTTCGGCGCCCCGCCGGGAGCCCCGGGCGTCCCCCCGGGCGCTCCCGGCGTACCTCCCACGCCCCCGCCGCCGGCCCAGCCGCCCGCCGTCCCGCCGCAGCCCGGCTACGGCTACCGCCAGCAGCCGGGCCCGTACGGCACCCCGGGCCCCTACGGCTATCCGCAGCAGCCAGGTCCTTACGGTGCGGCGCCTCAGCCCGGTTTCGGCCACCCGCAGCAGCCGCCGTACCCGGGCGCTCCCGGTGCCGTTCCCGGTGGCCGGCCCAAGGCGAAGCCCGCGCTGGTCATCGGTGCCGCGGTGGCCGCGCTGCTGGTCATCGGCGGCACGGTGTACGCGGTCACCAGCGGTGGCGGCGGCAAGAAGCCCGTCGCCCAGCAGAGCGACGACCCCAAGCACTCCGCCTCCGCCTCGCCGAGCGCGTCGAGCGGCGGCGGTGACGATCCGGAGAACCTCAACGACGGCCGGAAACCGGGCGAGGCGAAGGTGCTCTGGTACCAGTCGGCTCCGGACGCCCCCGGCGCCGGTGCGGACGCCCCGGGCATGTGGGTCACCGGCAAGGCCGTGGTGAAGGCGGCGTACAAGCAGGTCTTCGCCTACGGCGTCGGCGACGGCAAGCCCGCCTGGAGCCCGGTCACCTTCCCGCAGAAGGTCTGCGCGGTCACCCCGCAGAAGTCGGCCGACGACAAGGTCGTCGTGGCGTACATGAGCGGCAGCGGTGACAAGGCCGAGTGCAACCAGCTGCAGCAGATCGACCTGGACACCGGCCGGAAGGGCTGGGGCGGCAAGATCTCCGACGGCGCGCTGTTCGACAACACGGTCCAGATCAACCTGGCCATCAGCGGCAGGACCCTGGTGGTGGGCCGCGCGGCGTCCGGCGCGGCGTACGACCTCCAGAGCGGCAAGAAGCTGTACGACAAGGGGAAGTACGGCGCCAACTGCTATCCGGTCGCGTACGCGGGTGGCGCCGGCCGGCTGATCCAGGCGTCCTCCTGCGCGGCGTACCAGCCCAACCAGCACGACGAGATCCAGGAACTGGACCCGGCCACCGGCAAGGTCAAGTGGACCCAGCCGGTCAAGAAGGGCTGGCAGGTGACCAGGGTGTACTCCGTGGACCCGCTCGTGGTGTACCTGACCAACCAGGACAAGAAGGCCTGGAACATCTCCACGTTCACCAAGGACGGCAAGTTCCGCTCCGAGGTGAAGGTCGACGAGAAGTTCGCCCCCCACTGCGGCTGGACGTTCATCGACCGGGATCTGCAGGGCTGTCAGGGCGTCGCGGCCGACGCCGACACGCTGTACCTGCCGACGGACAGGACGAGCAGCGCCAACGAGATCGTCGCCGTCAGCCTCACCACCGGCAAGGCCAAGTGGCGGGCCAAGTCCCCGGCCGACGAGCCGATGTACCCGATGAAGGTCGAGGGCGGCAAGCTCGTCGCGTATGTGCAGCCGTCGTACGACGCGGGCGGCCAGGTGGTGTCGATCCCGGTCACCGGTTCCTCCCACCGGACCACCAGGCTGCTGCAGAACCCGCAGGGCACGGCCGAGATCGAGGAAACGTTCTACGACGCGGTCGTCGACTGGGCCGACGGGCGGTTCTTCATCTCCGCCGGACGGCTGTCCGGCAGCGACCAGTCGAGGGAGAAACTGATCATGGCCTTCGGCGACTGAGCCGCCGTACCGGCCTCCCTCTTCCCACCGAAGTCCTTCGCCAGCCCCTTCGCCAGCCCTTCGCCAACCCTTCGCCGTCCGGCCTTCCAGGCCTCACCGAGGTACCCGACGTCATGACCCAGCCGCCCCCTCCGCCGCCCAACCAGCCTCCGCAGCAGGGTGGTTTCGGCCCCCCGAGCCCGCAGCAGCCCCCGCAGCCTCCGCAGCCGCAGCCCGGCTACGGCTACCCGCAGCCCGCCCCCGCCCCGCAGCCGCCCCAGCCCGGTTACGGCTACCCCGGTCCACAGCAGAACCCGTACGCCGGGCAGACCCCGGCCTACGGACAGCCGCCCGCCGCGCCCTACGGCGCCCCGCCGCAGAACCCCTACGCGCAGCCCGCACAGCCGGGTTACGGCTATCCCGGCCCGCCGCCGACCGTTCCGATGCAGCCGCAGCCGGGGCAGAGCGGTGGCGGGCGCAACAACACCGTGCTGTTCATCGTCGTCGCCGCGGTCGTCGCCGTCGCGCTCATCGTGGGCGGTGGCATCTGGTACGCCCACTCCTCCGGGAGCGGCGGCAAGAAGCACGAGACCGCGTCCTCCAGCGGCGGCACGGGCGGCGAGACCGGCGGCGGCACCGGAAGCACGGGCGGCGGCAAGGAGAAGGTGCCGGCCGATCCCTCGGCCAAGGTGCTGTTCCAGGTGCCCATGCCCACCACGGACGACACCGTCAGAACCATAGGTTCCTGGCTGACCGAGAAGGTGTACGCCAAGACCGGCGTCGCCGAGGTCGTCGGCCACGACCCGGTCAAGGGCACCGAGCTGTGGACGCTCAAGCTGCCCGGCCCGGTCTGCTCGGCCAGCGCGCACGCCACCGCGGACGACAGGACCGCGATCACCTACCAGCCGAAGTGGGACACGAAGAAGACCATCGCGGGCTGCACCCAGATCGCGGCGATCGACCTCGACTCGGGGAAGAAGCTCTGGACGAAGACGGTCAAGTCCGGTGACTACCCGGTCGACTACGAGAACGTGACGATCGCTCAGCGCACCGTCGCGGTCGGCGACACCAGCGGTGGTGCCGCCTTCGACCTCGACTCCGGCAAGCCGCTGTGGCTGCCGAAGCAGGGCGACGACTGCTACGACGCCGGTTACGGCGGCGGCGCCGAGCTGGTCGCGGTCCGACACTGCGGAGACGTGGACAACGAGCGGCTGCTCATCCAGAGCCTCGACCCGAAGACCGGGAAGGTGCTCTCCGAGTACCGGATGGACCCGGGCATCGACTACGCGTCCATCGTCTCCACCGACCCGCTGGTGGTGGCCGCGAAGGCCGGCGCGGACAGCGAGGCCCTGGACTACTTCTCCATCGACGGCAAGACCGGCAAGCTGCTCGCCCACATCTCCGCGCCGAGCGACACCTACGACGGCAAGTGCGACAGCACCCGTACCGAGGACTGCAAGCAGGTCGTCGTCGGAGGCGGCAAGCTCTATCTGCCGACCACGGATCACGACGGCAAGGGCGACTTCAGCCGGACCAACGAGATCGTCTCCTTCGACCTGAACACCGGCAAGCCGACCGGCCAGCGCGCCGAGGCCGGGGACGGGTACACGCTCTCCCCGCTGCGCATGGACGGCTCGAACCTGCTCGCCTACAAGCGGCCGCCGTACGACAAGGGCGGTCAGATCGTCAGCATCGACGGCAGCTCGTTCAAGCAGACCAAGCTGCTGGAGAACCCCTCGACGCAGAGCGCCCGGCAGGCGGAGGGCAACATGCTGCCGGACTACGCGGAGATCCTCTTCGGGCACGGCCGCCTGTACATGTCGGAGGTCTTCGCCGACAAGAAGGGCACGTCGTCGGACGGCAAGCAGTACCTGGCGCTGGCCTTCGGCCCCAGGGGCTGACGACTGCGGCGACGCCGTCGGCAGGTCTCGCCCGAATGGGTGACTTACCAAGAAGTGCCCCGGATTTCATCGATCCGGGGCACTTCTCATCAAGAGGGGCAGCGCGACGTCGAACAAGCGTGTAGCTTCCGGGGGCATGAAGGGCGAGGTGCCGGGGGGCCCTCTGTCCTTGCGGACCGGTGGGCGTCCATAGTGGGGCATCCATGGGGGGACTGGGGGGTTGCTCTGATGGGAGTGCGGCTCATGGTCGTCGACGACCATCGCCTGCTCGCGGAGGCGTTGGCGTCGGCGCTCAAGCTGCGCGGGCACCGGGTGCTCGCCGCGGCGGCGCCGGCCGCGGGCGCGGCGGACCTGGTGATCGCGCGGGCGCCGGAGGTGTGCCTGCTGGGCACGGCGGCGCCGGCCGAACCGGGCGTGTTCGACCCGGTGGTAAAGATCAAGCGGGAGCGGCCGCAGGTCGCGGTGCTGGTGCTCGGCCCGGTGCCGTCGCCGCGCGGGATCGCCGCGGCGTTCGCCGCGGGCGCGTCGGGCTACGTGCGCCATGACGAGCGGATCGAGGGCGTCGAGCGGGCGATCATGAAGGCGCGGTCGGGGGAGGCCGCGGTGGCGCCGCAGTTGCTGCAGGGGGCGTTCGGGGAGCTGCTCAATCCGGCGGCTCAGCCCGATGACGAGGCCCAGCGGCTGCTGTCGGTGCTGACGCCGAGGGAGGTGGAGGTGCTGGTCAGGGTCGCCGACGGGGAGGACACCCGGCTGATCGCCGCAGGGATGGGGATCGCCCCGAGCACGGCCCGCACCCATGTCCAGCGGGTGCTGATGAAGCTGGGCGTGGGGTCCCGCCTGGAGGCGGCGGCCCTGGCCGCGCGCACGGGGCTGCTGGACCGGGCGGGGCCGTTGAACACAGGTCCGGAGTAGGCGCGCTCGAAGGGCGCGGGGAACTGCGCGACCAGCCCCCACGCGCCCGCGGACGGCAACGGCGGGTTACTCCCCCTGCCTGTCCCCCTGCCGGTCCTCCGGCAAGCCCTCCGGAGGAAGCGGCGGAGGAGAGGGCCGCAGCCGCAGCCAGACCAGGAAGAAGACGCCCAGCAGGAGCATGCCGATCCCGGTCCAGAGGTTGATGTTGACGCCCTGGGCCTTGGCGATGGCGGCCTGGGAGTCGGTGATGCCGGTGATCGTGACGATGACGCCGTACAGCACGAACAGGCCGCCGATGATGCGGCGCAGGTCGAAGATGCGGGCCGCGGTCGCGGACTTGCCCTCCAGCTCGGTGACTTCCCGCTGGACGTCGTCCTCGCTGTAGTGGAAGCCCTGGCGGGGGCGGTCGGAGTGCGAGTTGTCGCTCATGGTTTCCTCGGTCCTTCCGCGTCAGAGCGAGAACGGGATGTAGCAGGCGGCGGCCAGCACGACCGCGCCCCAGCCCAGCAGGGTCGGCTTGCGGTACCAGGCGTCGTCGCCCGGCGCGGGCGGTTCGGCCATGCCGGGGGAGCGGGTGCCGTAGACCAGACCCTGCAGCTCCTGAGCCGGCTTCGGCCGGGTGAACAGGGACACGGCGACCATCACGACCGCGCCGGCGACGAAGCCCGCGATCGCGGAGACGAAGTTGGCGCCCTGGTCGGAGGGGATGGAGATGATCCCCTTCTTGTAGAACACGAAGTAGTTGACCATCGCGGTCACGGTGCCCGCGAGCAGGCCCCAGAAGCCGGACTTGGCGGACGCGCGCTTCCAGAACATGCCGACGATGAACACCACGAACATCGGCACGTTGAAGAACGAGAACAGCGTCTGCAGGTAGGCCATGATGTTCGAGAACGAGGACGCCAGGAAGGCCGTGCCGATCGAGGCCAGGACACCCACCGCGGTGATCAGGCGGCCGAACCTGACGTAGTACGAGTCCTCCCGGCCCCGTACCACGTACTTCGCCCAGATGTCGTTCGTGAAGACCGTGTTGAAGGACGACACGTTCGCCGCCATGCCCGCCATGAAGGCCGCCAGCAGACCGGTGACCGCGATGCCGAGCACGCCGTTGGGCAGCAGCTCCTGCATCAGGAAGGGGATGGCGTCGTTGTACTGGTAGCCGGAGCCGGCGGTGCCGAACTTCGGGATGAGCGCGGCGGCGACCAGGCCGGGGATCATCACCAGGAAGACGATGAAGATCTTCGGGTACGCCGCGATGAGCGGGGTGCGCTGACCGGCGGAGAGGTTCTTCGCGGACAGGGCGCGCTGCACCTCGGCGAAGTTGGTCGTCCAGTAGCCGAAGGAGAGCACGAAGCCGAGGCCGAGGACGATGGTCAGCCAGTTGGCGCCGAGCGGGTTGACGCTGCCGATGCCGGTGCCGCCCCAGGCGGTGGTGAAGTTGTGGCCGTGGGTGGCGGTGAGCTTGTCGGTCAGGCCGTTCCAGCCGCCGACCTTCCTCAGGCCGAGGACGGTGATCGGGATGAGGGCGGCCAGGATCACGAAGAACTGCAGCACCTCGTTGTAGATCGCCGAGGACAGTCCGCCGAGCGTGATGTACGCGAGGACGAAGGCGCCGGCGACGACGATGGCGACCCATTGCGGCCAGCCGAGCAGGGCCTCGACGACGATCGCGAGGGCGTAGAGGTTGACCCCCGCGATCAGGATGGCGGCGAACGCGAACAGGATCGAACTGAGCAGGTGGGCGGCCCGGTCGAAGCGCAGCAGCAGGAACTCGGGGACCGAGCGGACCTTGCTGCCGTAGTAGAAGGGCATCATCACCAGCCCCAGGAAGACCATGGCGGGGATGGCGCCGATCCAGTACCAGTGCACGGTGTAGGCGCCGTACTGGGCGCTGTTCGCGGCCATGCCCAGGATCTCGGTGGCCGCCAGGTTCGCCGAGATGAAGGCGAGGCCGGTGATCCAGGCGGGCAGCGAGCGTCCGGAGAGAAAGAAGTCGAGGCTGGTCTTCACCGAGCGGCGGGCCGCGAAGCCGATGCCCAGCACGACGACGAAGTAGATCGCGAGGATCGTGTAGTCCAGCCAGTTGGTGGGGAGCCGTAGCGCCGCCGCCAGAAACACGGGACTGTTTGTGGGGGTTTGCATGAGTACTCGCTTCGTTGCGCGAACTGATCCAAGCGGAACCTACGCCGCCGTGTTCAGTAATTGAACACTTCGAGTGGTGTTCTTTGTTTGATTGTGATCGACCGAGGTGTTGTCGGGTTGTGGTCTGTTATGTTTGATTGTGTTGAGTGATTGGGTGCGGGACGTAGAGGAGTCCGGCGTTGAAGAAGACCTCGACACGGCTGGCCGACGGTCGTGAGCTCATCTACTACGACCTGCGGGACGACACCGTGCGCGACGCCGTCGACCGTCGGCCGCTGGACCGCACGGTCACCACCTCCGAGATCCGGCGCGACGCGCTGCTCGGCGACTCGGTCGCCGTCGCCTCCCACCGCCAGGGCCGCACCTACCATCCGCCGGCCGACGAGTGCCCCCTGTGCCCCACCCGGGGCGCCCGGCTCAGCGAGATCCCCGACTCCTCCTACGACGTCGTCGTCTTCGAGAACCGCTTCCCCTCCCTCGCCGGCGACTCCGGCCGCTGCGAGGTCGTCTGCTTCACCTCCGACCACGACGCCTCCTTCGCCGATCTGGACGCCGAGCAGGCGCGCCTGGTGCTGGACGCGTGGACGGACCGCACCTCGGAGCTGTCGCATCTGCCCTCCGTCGAGCAGGTGTTCTGTTTCGAGAACCGCGGTGCCGAGATCGGAGTGACTCTCGGCCACCCGCACGGACAGATCTACGCCTACCCCTTCACCACGCCGCGCACCGCGCTGATGCTCCGCTCGCTCGCCGCCCACAAGGACGCGACCGGCGGGGAGAACCTCTTCGACGCCGTCCTGGAGCGGGAACTCGCCGACGGGCGGGTCGTCCTTGAGGGTGAACACTGGGTGGCCTTCGTGCCGTACGCGGCGCACTGGCCGTACGAGGTCCACCTGTACCCCAGGCGCCGCGTGCCCGACCTGCTCGCGCTCGACGAGGCCGCGCGCACAGAGTTCCCCCAGGTGTATCTGGAACTCTTGAGGCGGTTCGACCGGATCTTCGGCGAGGGTGAGCCTCCGACGCCGTACATCGCGGCCTGGCACCAGGCCCCGTTCGGCACGCTGGAGGAGTTCGACGGTGTCACGCGGGACGACTTCGGGCTCCACCTCGAGCTTTTCACCATCCGCCGCACTTCCGGCAAGCTGAAGTTTCTCGCGGGTTCCGAGTCCGGCATGAGTGTGTTCATCAACGACGTGCCGCCGGAACGCGCGGCCGAGCGACTGCGAGAGGTAGCGAGTTCATGAAGTACCTGGTGACGGGTGGCGCGGGTTACGTCGGCGGTGTCGTGGCCCAGCATCTGCTGGAGGCCGGCCACGAGGTCACCGTCCTCGACAACCTCTCCACCGGCTTCCGCGAGGGCGTCCCGGCCGGCGCCGCGTTCGTCGAGGGCGACATCCGCGACGCCGCCAAGTGGCTCGACCCCTCCTACGACGGCGTGCTGCACTTCGCCGCGGCCTCCCAGGTCGGCGAGTCGGTGGTGAAGCCGGAGAAGTACTGGGACAACAACGTCGCCGGCTCCCTGGCGCTGCTCGGCGCGATGCGCGAGGCGGGCGTCCGCAAGCTCGTCTTCTCCTCCACGGCGGCGACCTACGGCGAGCCGGAGCAGGTCCCGATCCTCGAGACCGCCCCGACGAAGCCGACCAACCCCTACGGTGCCACCAAGCTGGCCGTCGACCACATGATCACCAGCGAGGCGAACGCGCACGGCCTGGCCGCGGTCTCCCTGCGCTACTTCAATGTGGCCGGCGCCTACGGCGCGTACGGCGAGCGCCACGACCCCGAGTCGCACCTCATCCCGCTGGTTCTCCAGGTCGCCCAGGGCCGCCGCGAGGCGATCTCCGTCTACGGCGACGACTACCCCACCCCGGACGGCACCTGCGTCCGCGACTACATCCACGTCGCCGACCTGGCCGAGGCGCACCTGCTGGCCCTGACGGCCGCGAAACCCGGCGAGCACCTGATCTGCAACCTCGGCAACGGCAACGGCTTCTCCGTCCGCCAGGTCGTCGAGACCGTCCGCCAGGTCACCGGGCACCCGATCCCCGAGGTGGTCGCCCCGCGCCGTGGTGGCGACCCCGCGGTCCTGGTCGCCTCGGCGGACACGGCCCGCGAGAAGCTGGGCTGGAACCCGACCCGCGCGGATCTCGCGGGTATCGTCGCGGACGCGTGGGAGTTCGCGCAGAACATCTCCAGGGAGCACTAGTGGGGGCACAGCAGGTCGCGGAGCGGTTCACGGAGCTGTACGGCGCGCAGCCGGAGGGTGTGTGGGCGGCGCCCGGCCGGGTCAATCTGATCGGCGAGCACACCGACTACAACGACGGCTTCGTGATGCCGTTCGCGCTGCCGCAGCAGGCGGTCGCGGCGGTCTCCCGCCGGCGGGACGGCGTGCTGCGCCTGCACTCGGCGGACATCGAGGGCGGTGTCGCGGAACTGCGGCCGGACGCCCTGGAGCCCGGGAGCGACGGGAGCTGGACGGCGTACCCGGCGGGCGTGGTCTGGGCGCTGCGCGAGGCGGGCCATGAGATCACCGGCGCGGACGTCCACCTGTCCTCCACGGTTCCGACGGGCGCGGGCCTGTCCTCGTCCGCCGCGCTGGAGGTGGTCGTCGCGCTCGCGCTCGACGACCTGTACGGGCTCGGCCTCCCGCGCTGGAAGCTGGCCCGGCTGTGCCAGCGCGCCGAGAACGTCTACGTCGGCGCGCCGACCGGGATCATGGACCAGACCGCGTCGGCCTGCTGCGAGCAGGGCCACGCCCTCTTCCTGGACACCCGCGACCTGTCCCAGCGGCAGATCCCCTTCGACGCGGCGGCCGAGGGACTGCGCCTGCTGGTGGTCGACACCCAGGTCAAGCACGCGCACAGCGGCGGTGAGTACGGCAAGCGCCGGGCCGGCTGCGAGAAGGGCGCGGCCCTGCTCGGCGTCGACGCCCTGCGGGACATCCCGTACGGCGGCCTGGACGCGGCCCTCGCCCGCCTGGGCGACGAGGAGGAGGTCGTCCGACTGGTCCGGCACGTGGTGACGGAGGACCACCGGGTCGAGCGGGTCGTCGGCCTGCTCCGCGCCGGTGAGACCCGTGCGATCGGCCCCGTCCTCACCGAGGGCCACGCCTCCCTGCGCGACGACTTCCGCGTCTCCTGCCCGGAGCTGGACCTGGTCGTCGACACCGCCCTCGCCGCCGGCGCCCTCGGTGCGCGGATGACCGGCGGCGGCTTCGGCGGCTCGGCGATCGTCCTGGCGGAGGCGACGGACGTCGACACCCTCACCAAGGCCGTCGAGGAGGCCTTCGCGACGGCGGGTTTCGCGGCCCCACGGGTCTTCGAGGCGGTGCCGTCGGCGGGTGCCGGCCGACTGGTCTGACGCCCGCCCCGCCCAGCCACGCCACTGAGCAGCGGCCCCGTGCACCTTCGACGGGCACGGGGCCGGCGGCGTCCCCGGGCTCCGTGCCCGGCCTCAGCCGAGCCGCTTGGTGAGGGTGAACTCCGTGACTCCCGGCGGGTAGTCCGGGATGACGCCCACCACCTCGTAACCCTGCTTCCTGTAGAACTCCGGGGCCTGGAAGTCCCAGGTCTCCAGGCGGGCCGCGGTGCAGCCGCGGTCGGTGCGGGCGATGCGTTCCGCCCGTGCCAGCAGGCGCGAGCCGAGGCCCGCTGCGCGGTGGGCGGCGTCGACCCAGAGGTAGGTGACGTGCAGCCAAGTGGTCCAGGTGTGGCCGACCAGGCCGCCCACCAGGTCGCCGGAGGGGGCCATGGCCCACACGTGGAGAGGGACGTCGCGTTCTCCGGGGGTGCCGCGCAGGGCCGCCAGTACCGGGGACGCCGCCGTGTTGGTCTCCCGCAACCGTGAGCGAAGCAGATCACGTCGGTCTTTGTCGACTTCCGCCTCAATACGAAACATGCGCCACACCATAAACGTGCAGGACGGTCAGTTCTGCAAATCTCCTTCCGCTGCGTGCTCCCATCCGTACTCTGAGAAACAGCGCCGGTGGGGGCCGGTGCTGATCAGGGGGCGAGACAGGCGGGTACGGCGCCCGCGGTGGGGGTAGCAGTCTCCGCGACGGCGGCGGCCGTGCGGCGCGCGTCCTTTCCGCAGGTGTCGTACCCGTGCGGGTCGTCGTTCTCCGGGCCTTCCGGGCCTTTCCGGACCTTGGTTGTCCCCTGCTCCGCGCGGAGCCTGGGGAAGGGGGTTTCGTGGTTCGTATCCGAGTCCTGGTCGTCGACGACCACCGCATCTTCGCCGAGTCGCTCGCCGCCGCCCTGGCCGCCGAGCCGGACGTCGACGTCTCCGCCGCCGGCAGCGGCCCCGCGGCGCTGCGCTGCCTGGAGCGGGCGGCCGGTGAGGGCCGCCGCTTCGACGTGCTCCTGGTCGACGCCGACCTGGGCGGCCATGCGCCCGGCACCCGTCCCGCCGTGCCCGTGCCGGTGCAGGAGGGCAACGAGGAGGGGCTGGTCGACGGGATCTCGCTCGTCGCCGGGGTCCGCACCGCCCAGCCCGGCGTGCGAATCGTCGTGCTCGCCGAGAAGGACGATCCCCGGCGGGCGGCGCTCGCGCTGCAGGCCGGGGCCTGCGGGTGGGTCGCCAAGGACTGCTCGCTGTCGCGGCTGCTGACGGTGATCCGGGGGGTGCTGCGCGACGAGACCCATCTGCCGCCCGCCCTGCTCACCGGCGTGCTCAGGGAGCTGACCGCCGCCCGCCGGCACCGCACGGAGAGCGAGCGGCTGGTGGAGTCCCTCACGCCCAGGGAGCGAGAGGTGCTGCGCTGCATGGTCGCCGGGCTCGGCCGCAAGGCCGTTGCCGAGCGGCTGTTCCTGTCCCCGCACACCGTGCGCACCCACATGCAGAACGTCCTCGGCAAGCTGGGCGTCCACTCGACGCTGGCCGCCGTCGCACTCGCACGCCGGGCGGGGGTCGGACCGGCCGACCTAGCCGGGGATGTTGTCGAACGGGGCGGTCAGCTGGCGTAGCAGGCCGGCGAGTTCCGCACGCTGGGCGCGCGACAGCTCGGCCAGGATCGCCCGCTCCTGCTCCAGCAGCCCGGCCAGTGCCTGGTCGGCGCGGTCCCGGCCGGTGTCCGTCAGCCGGACCAGCACCCCACGCCGGTCGCTCGGGTCGGGCAGCCGCTCCACCAGGCCCTTCTTGGCCAGCCGGTCGATGCGGTTGGTCATCGTGCCCGAGGTGACCAGGGTCTGTGTCAGCAACTGGCCGGGGGAGAGCTGGTACGGCGTGCCCGCGCGCCGCAGCGCAGTCAGCACGTCGAACTCCCACGGCTCCAGCTGGTGCTCGGCGAAGGCGAGCCGGCGCGCACGGTCCAGATGCCGGGCGAGTCGGCTCACCCGGCTGAGCACTTCCAGCGGCTCCACGTCGAGGTCCGGACGTTCCCGGCGCCACGCTGCGACCAGCCGATCGACCTCGTCCTCCATGGAGATCAGTGTAGTGGTTGTGTCGACGTGAAGTCTCTTGATGTCGAGTCTCTTGACATCGAGAGAAGTTGCCGGGAAGAGTGGACGGCATGACGAAACCCCTCTGGGATCCAGCCCAGTACCTGCGGCACGCCGGTCACCGGGCCCGTCCCTTCGCCGACCTCCTCGCCCGCGTCCCCGCCCTGCCCACGCAGGCGCCCCGCATCGCCGACCTCGGCTGCGGCCCGGGCAACGTCACCGCGCTGCTCACCGAACGCTGGCCCGCCGCCCACGTCACCGGCTTCGACAACTCGCCCGAGATGCTCGACGAGGCCCACACCGAGCACGAGGGCCCCACCGCCGGGGGCGGCCGGCTGGACTTCGCCCACGCCGACGCCCGCACCTGGACACCCGCCGAGCCGTACGACCTGATCCTCTCCAACGCCACGCTCCAGTGGGTGCCGGGGCACGCCGACCGCTTCGCGGACTGGATCAGCGGCCTCAGGCCCGGCGGCACCCTCGCCTTCCAGGTGCCCGACAACATCGACGCCCCGCTGCACGCCCTGATGCGCGACCTCGCCGCCGCACCCCGCTGGAAATCCCGCCTCGCCGGCGTCCTGCGCCACAACGGCTCCGTGCACGCCCCCGGCGCCTATCTGGACCGCCTCGCCCGCCTCGGCTGCACGGCCGACGTGTGGCAGACGACGTACTTCCACGTCCTCGAGGGCGAGGACCCGGTACTGGACTGGGTGAAGGGAACCGGTCTCAGGCCCGCCCTGACCGCGCTCGCCGACGACCCCGAGGCACGGGACGCGTTCCTCGCCGAGTACCGGGACCTGCTGCGCGAGGCCTACCCCAGCGCGCCGTACGGCACGGTCCTGCCCTTCCGCCGGCTGTTCGCCGTCGCCGTGAAGGAGGCCTGAGCGTGCTCACCGCGGTCGATCATGTGCAGCTGGCGGCCCCGCCCGGGACGGAGGACGCGCTGCGGGCGTACTACGTCGACGTCCTCGCAATGACGGAGATCCCCAAGCCCCCGGCGCTCGCGGCGCGCGGGGGGTGCTGGTTCCAGGCCGGCTCCGTCCAGCTCCACCTGGGCATCGAGGAGGACTTCAGGCCCGCGAAGAAGGCCCACCCGGGCCTCACGGTCACGCGGATCAAGGCCTTCGCGGCCCGGCTCGCCGCGAAGGGAGCCAGGGTGACCTGGGACGACAACCTCCCCGGCCACCTGCGCTTCTACTCGGAGGACCCCGTCGGCAACCGGCTGGAGTTCCTCCAGCCCCGGTGACCGGGGCCCCCGGGCTACGCCTTGCGGTGCCCTATCAGCCGCGGCTTCTGCTCCAGCCCGTCCAGCCCGTGCCACGCCAGGTTCACCAGGTGCGCCGCGACCTCCGCCTTCTTCGGACGGCGCACGTCCAGCCACCACTGGCCGGTCAGGGCCACCATGCCGACCAGCGCCTGCGCGTACAGCGGGGCCAGCTTCGGGTCGAAGCCGCGGGACTTGAACTCGCGGCCCAGGATGTCCTCCACCTGGGTGGCGATGTCGGAGATGAGAGAGGCGAAGGACCCGGTGGACTGGGGGATGGGGGAGTCACGGACCAGGATGCGGAAGCCGTCCGTGCACTCCTCGATGTAGTCCAGCAGCGCGAACGCGGCCTGCTCGCACAGCTCACGCGGATGCCCGGCCGTCAGCGAGCTGGTCACCATGTCCAGCAGCCGCCGCATCTCGCGGTCGACCACCACCGCGTACAGGCCCTCCTTGCCGCCGAAGTGCTCGTACACCACCGGCTTGGACACCCCGGCCTTCGCCGCGATCTCCTCCACCGAGGTGCCCTCGAAACCCTTCGCCGCGAAGAGGGTGCGACCGATCTCCAGCAGCTGCTGGCGGCGCTCCGCACCGGTCATACGGGTCCGGCGGGTCCGCCGCGGTTTGTCGTTGCTGGAGGTGCTGCTGGAGTCGGTCGCCACGGCGTCAATCATGCCGCCTTAACGGTCTCCTTCCGGCGCCGAGAACCGCCATCCCCGGTGTTCCGGCGCGAATCGATACGTGAGCGTGACGGCCAGCGCACGTCGTACGCCCAGCCGAGCAGCTCGAAGATGCGGATGAACCGCGCCGAGGAGTCGATCTGGCCGCGCATCACACCGTGCCGCGCCGAGGTCGGGTCGGCGTGGTGCAGGTTGTGCCACGACTCACCGCACGACAGCACCGCGAGCCACCACACGTTGCCCGAACGGTCCCGCGACTTGAACGGCCGCTTGCCCACCGCGTGACAGATCGAGTTGATCGACCACGTCACATGGTGCAGCAACGCCACCCGTACGAGTGAACCCCAGAAGAACGCGGTGAACGCGCCCCACCAGGACATCGTCACCAGAGCGCCGATCACAGGCGGCAGCGCGAGGGAGAGGGCCGTCCAGTAGACGAACTGGCGGGAGATCGCCCGGATCGCCGGGTCCTTGACCAGATCCGGTGCGTACTTGTCCTGCGGCGTCTGCTCCTCGTCGAACATCCAGGCGATGTGCGCCCACCACAGGCCCTTGATCAGCGCCGGAACCGTCTCGCCGAACCGCCACGGGGAGTGCGGGTCGCCCTCCGCGTCGGAGAACTTGTGGTGCCTGCGGTGATCGGCCACCCAGCGCACCAGGGGGCCCTCGACCGCCAGCGACCCCATGATCGCCAGCGCGATCCGCAGGGGCCGCTTGGCCTTGAACGAACCATGGGTGAAGTACCGGTGGAAACCGATCGTGATGCCGTGGCACCCCAGGAAGTAGAAGAACACCAGCAGGCCCAGATCGAGCCAGCTCACCCCCCAGCCCCAGGCCAGCGGCACCGCCGCCACGAGCGCCAGGAACGGCACGGTGATGAACAGGAGCAGCGTGATCTGCTCGATCGAACGCTTCTGCTCGCCACCCAGCGTGGCGGACGGGATCAGACCGTCGTCGGCCTTACGGGCTTCTTCGATCACATCGGAACTTGAGGTCATACGCGTCCCCTGTGGGGTCGAGGGTCGAGGCAGGTGCCGGGCCGCCGGGACCGAGCGGGACTCGACGGTACTTCCCTACGGTTCCGTAACCTACGGCGTCGTAAGTATGGCAGCGTGTCGAGCGGCGGCAAGAGCCCCAGAGCCTGCGCGTCCCCATCGACACCTATCCTTGAACTCGGTCGGACAGCGCGGTCCGCTGAAGTTTCCTTCCCGGACGCTCAGGCCCGTATGCGGCTCCCGCCGCGTGGCAGCCGCCCGGGTTCCCTCCCAGACGAGCTTCAACACTGCAAGGAGCCGCACCTGTGAGCAGTGCCGACGACCAGACCACCACGACCGGCAGCGAGCTGCGCGCCGACATCCGCCGGCTGGGTGATCTCCTGGGCGAGACCCTCGTACGGCAGGAAGGCCCAGAACTCCTCGACCTGGTCGAGAAGGTCCGCCGCCTCACCCGCGAGGACGGCGAGGCCGCCGCCGAGCTGCTGCGTGGCATCGAACTGGAGACAGCGGCCAAGCTGGTCCGCGCCTTCTCCACCTACTTCCACCTCGCCAACGTCACCGAACAGGTGCACCGCGGCCGGGAACTGCGCGCCCGGCGCGCCGCCGAGGGCGGCCTCCTCGCCCGCACGGCCGACCGCCTGAAGGACGCCGACCCCGAACACCTGAGGCAGACCGTCCAGAACCTCAACGTCCGCCCGGTCTTCACCGCACACCCCACCGAGGCCGCGCGCCGGTCGGTCCTCAACAAGCTCCGGCGCATCGCCGCGCTCCTGGAGACCCCCGTCCAGGGCTCGGACCGCCGCCGCCACGACGTCCGCCTCGCCGAGAACATCGACCTCGTGTGGCAGACCGACGAACTGCGCGTCGTCCGCCCCGAGCCCGCCGACGAGGCCCGCAACGCCATCTACTACCTCGACGAGCTGCACGCCGACGCCGTCGGCGACGTCCTCGAGGACCTGACCGCGGAACTGGAACGCGTCGGCGTCAACCTCCCCGACGAAACCCGCCCCCTCACCTTCGGCACCTGGATCGGCGGCGACCGCGACGGCAACCCCAACGTCACCCCCCAGGTCACCTGGGACGTCCTCATCCTCCAGCACGAACACGGCATCAACGACGCCCTGGAGATGATCGACGAGCTGCGCGGACTGCTCTCCAACTCCATCCGCTACACCGGCGCCACACCGGAGCTGCTGGAATCCCTCGAGCGGGACCTCGAACTCCTCCCCGAGATCAGCCCCCGCTACAAGCGCCTCAACGCCGAGGAGCCCTACCGGCTCAAGGCCACCTGCATCCGGCAGAAGCTGGAGAACACCAAGCAGCGCCTCGCCAAGGGCACCCCCCACGAAGAGGGCCGCGACTACCTCGGCACCAGCGAGATGCTCAAGGACCTGCGGATCATCCAGGTCTCCCTGCGCGAGCACCGCGGCGGCCTGCTCGCCGACGGCCGCCTGGCCCGCACCATCCGCACCCTGGCCGCCTTCGGCCTCCAGCTCGCCACCATGGACGTCCGCGAACACGCCGACGCCCACCACCACGCCCTCGGCCAGCTCTTCGACCGCCTCGGCGAGGAGTCCTGGCGCTACGCCGACATGCCCCGCGAGTACCGCACCAAGCTCCTCGCCAAGGAACTGAGGTCCAGAAGGCCGCTCGCCCCGACCCCGGCTCCCGTCGACGCGGCCGGCGCCAAGACCCTCGGCGTCTTCGAGACCGTCAAGAAGGCCCTGGAGGTCTTCGGCCCCGAGGTCGTCGAGTCCTACATCATCTCCATGTGTCAGGGCGCCGACGACGTCTTCGCCGCCGCCGTCCTCGCCCGCGAGGCCGGCCTCGTCGACCTCCACGCCGGCTGGGCCAGGATCGGCATCGTGCCGCTGCTGGAGACCACGGACGAGCTGAAGGCCGCCGACACCATCCTGGAGGACATGCTCTCCGACCCGTCCTACCGGCGCCTGGTCGCACTGCGCGGCGACGTCCAGGAGGTCATGCTCGGCTACTCCGACTCCTCGAAGTTCGGCGGCATCACCACCAGCCAGTGGGAGATCCACCGCGCCCAGCGCCGGCTGCGCGACGTCGCCCACCGCTACGGCGTCCGCCTGCGTCTCTTCCACGGCCGCGGCGGCACCGTCGGCCGCGGCGGCGGCCCTTCCCACGACGCGATCCTCGCCCAGCCCTGGGGCACCCTGGAAGGCGAGATCAAGGTCACCGAGCAGGGCGAGGTCATCTCCGACAAGTACCTCATCCCCTCCCTCGCCCGGGAGAACCTGGAACTGACCGTCGCCGCCACCCTGCAGGCCTCCGCCCTGCACACGGCGCCCCGCCAGTCCGACGAGGCCCTCGCCCGCTGGGACGCCGCCATGGACGTCGTCTCCGACGCCGCCCACGCCGCCTACCGTCGGCTCGTCGAGGACCCCGACCTGCCGACGTACTTCCTCGCCTCCACGCCCGTGGACCAGCTCGCCGAGCTGCACCTGGGCTCGCGGCCCTCCCGCCGCCCCGGCTCGGGCGTCTCGCTCGACGGCCTGCGCGCCATTCCGTGGGTGTTCGGCTGGACCCAGTCCCGGCAGATCGTGCCCGGCTGGTTCGGTGTCGGCTCCGGCCTCAAGGCGCTGCGGGAAACCGGTCTGGACACCGTGCTCGGCGAGATGCACGAACAGTGGCACTTCTTCCGCAACTTCATCTCCAACGTCGAGATGACCCTCGCCAAGACCGACCTCAGAATCGCCCAGCACTACGTCGACACCCTCGTCCCCGACGAGCTGAAGCACGTCTTCGACACCATCAGGGCGGAACACGAGCTGACCGTCCGCGAGGTGCTCCGCATCACCGGTGAGCAGGAACTGCTGGACGCCCAGCCCGTCCTGAAGCAGACCTTCGCCATCCGCGACGCCTACCTGGACCCCATCTCCTACCTCCAGGTCACCCTGCTCAAGCGCCAGCGCGACGCCGCGGCCGCGGGCACCGACCCCGACCCGCTGCTCTCCCGCGCCCTGCTCCTCACCGTCAACGGTGTGGCAGCCGGCCTGCGCAACACCGGCTGACGCCCACACCACACAAGAGGGTGCCCCCGGGGTCGTACGACGCCGGGGGCACCGCCCTTTCCCGCCTCAGGTCAGCCTCGCGCCTTCCGGCGCCACAGCGCCAGACAGCCGCCCGCGCCGACCAGCGCCGCCGCGACACCCGACAGCACCCCCACCGGAACACCGTTCCCGGTCTCGGCCAGACCACCGCCACCGCCCTGCGCCGACGGCGAGGACGACGGAGCGGGAGCAGCCGAGGACGACGAGGACGCAGAGGAGGACGGAGACGACGAGGAAGGCGACGAGGACGGCGCGGGGGACGCGCTCGACGTCGTACCGGACGACGGACCCGACGACGGCGTACCGCCACCGCCACCCGAGTCCTGACACTCCGACCAGAACACCTTGTGCTTGGCCGCGCCCTTCTCGCCGTCGAAGTTCCAGAACAGCTTGTAGTGCCCGCCGGGAAGGGTCATGTCCTGCGTGCGGCCGTGACCGTCGGCGTCCAGGGACAGGGCACCCGACTTCACCGTCGTGCCCTTCGTCCCACCGGTCGGGGCCCACACCTCGATGTGCCAGTCGACCTGCTGGCCACCGTCGAAGTGGAAGGCATCGATGTAGAAGGAGCACACGTGCGGCTCGTTGCGCTCGTCGGCTGCGTCCGTCGTGGACTTGTGGATCTTCACATCGCCGTTGTCACCGGGCGGAGCCGCGTGGGCCGCGGGGGCGAGGAACAGTGCCGCGCACAGACCAGAGGTCACTGCGCCGGCACGAATGAGGGTACGCATGGGGCTGGCCCATCTTCGAGTGGCCTACGGGAAGGATGTGGAGGGGGCGGCTCAGCTTCCAGCCACGACTGACCCAAGGTCAATCACGAAGACGCAACACCTGTCCGCCGGCCCCGCGCACCCCGTCACGAACCGGCGGACACCGCCAGATAGGCCGCCGTCAGCAACCCGACCCCGGCGAGCCCCAGCACCCACGCCGCCCGCGTCAACCGCATCCCGCCCGCCACCACCACCGATGCCAGCACCAGCGCCCCGCCGAACGGCACCCAGGCGTACAGAATTCCCGCGGGCCCCGAGCGCACCGCGTCCGCCGTACCCGGCTTCAGCACGACGTCGTACGTCCGCCCCCGGCGCACCGCCACCGACTTCGCGATCTCCACGCGCGCGCGTGCCCGCGCCCCCGAGGACGTCGGCGTGAACGGCCCCGTGCAGGTGTGCCCCGAACATCCCGTCACCCGCACCGTGCCGGCCTCACGCCCCTTGACCAGCATCACGTGCTGCGCGGTACCCCAGGAACCCCACACCCCGGCGAACAGGATCAACGCGGCTAGGGCGCCCATCGCCGCGACCCGCCCGAACCGCAACGCGGTCACGGACGCCTGGCGAGCAGAGCTGGCAGAGGCAGGCATGGCCGGGATCATTGGCCATACCGCGACGACCGGTCAACTCGCCGGCAGCCAAAGCCGTACAAGTCCCCCGTTGTACGGCGCGTCGTACCGCGCCCGCACCCTCAGGAGTTGTACGCGCTCTGCGCCCGCTCCAGCCCCTCCGTCACCAGACACTCCACCGCGTCCGCCGCACGGTCCACGAAGTAGTCCAGCTCCTTGCGCTCCGCCGACGAGAAGTCCTTCAGCACGAAGTCCGCCACCTGCATACGACCCGGAGGCCGGCCGATCCCGAACCGCACCCGGTGATAGTCCGAACCCATCGCCTTCGTCATCGACTTCAGACCGTTGTGCCCGTTGTCGCCACCGCCCAGCTTCAGCCGCAGCGTCCCGTGGTCGATGTCCAGCTCGTCGTGCACGGCCACGATGTTCGCCACCGGCACCTTGTAGAAGTCCCGCAGCGCGTTCACCGGACCGCCGGACAGATTCATGTACGACATCGGCTTCGCCAGGATCACCCGCCGGTTCGCCGGACCCACCGGACCGATCCGCCCCTCCAGCACCTGCGCCTGCGCCTTGCCCGCCCGCTTGAACTTCCCCCCGATCCGCTCCGCGAGCAGGTCCACCACCATGAAACCGACGTTGTGCCGGTTCATGGCGTACTCCGGCCCGGGATTGCCGAGCCCGACGATCAGCCAGGGGCCACTGGCAGGGGTGGTCACGTCCATGTCTCCTTGATACGCGCCAGCCGCCGCTCCCCGCGAGGGAAGCAGCGGCTGAACAAATGACGACGACGGTCGAGGATCAGACCTCGGCCGCCTCCTCGCCCTCCTCGGCGGCCTCGCCCTCGGTCTCCTCGACCTGGGCCTGCAGCACCTGGAGGACGACCGCGTCCTCGTCGACGGCCAGGGTCACACCGCTCGGCAGGGTGATGTCCTTGGCGTGGATGGAGGCACCGGCCTGCAGACCCTCGACGGAGACCGTGACGGCCTCGGGGATGTGGGTCGCCTCGGCCTCGACCGGCAGCGCGGACAGGACGTGCTCCAGCAGGTTGCCACCCGGGGCCAGCTCGCCCTCGGCGTGCACCGGGATCTCGACCGTGACCTTCTCGCCACGCTTGACCAGCAGCAGGTCCACGTGCTCCAGGAAGCCCTTGATCGCGTCACGCTGGACGGCCTTCGGGATCGCCAGCTCGCTGGTCTTGCCGTCGATGTCCAGGGAGATCAGGACGTTCGGCGTACGCAGCGCCAGCAGCAGGTCGTGACCCGGCAGGGTCAGGTGCACCGGCTCGGTGCCGTGGCCGTAGAGAACGACCGGAACCTTGTTCTCGCGGCGGATGCGGCGCGCCGCACCCTTGCCGAACTCGGAACGGGTCTCGGCGGCGAGCTTCACCTCGGACATGTTGATCACTCCTCGTAGTAACTCGGAACGGACGTGGTCACCCGGCCACGAACGGCCTGCTACGAAGAGCGCGTCGATAACGGACCGCCGTCATCGCATACGCGACAACGGCCTCCCTCGCCGAGCAACTGCAGCAGTCTACTCGGAGGGGGAGGCCGCACCAAAAGGATCTTCCACTACCACAGGGAGTGGGGCAGCAGAAACCTCACTGCTCGTCGAAGAGGCTGGTCACCGACCCGTCCTCGAACACCTCACGCACCGCACTCGCGATCGTCGGAGCGATCGACAGCACCGTGATCTTGTCCAGATCCCGGCCCAGCTCCGCCGGCGTCGGCAACGTGTTCGTGAACACGAACTCACTCACCCGGCTGTTCTTCAGCCGATCCGCAGCCGGACCCGACAGCACACCGTGCGTCGCGGTGACGATGACATCCTCCGCACCATGCGCGAACAACGCATCGGCGGCCGCACAGATCGTCCCACCCGTGTCGATCATGTCATCGACCAGGACACACACCCGGCCCTTGACCTCACCCACGACCTCATGGACCGTCACCTGGTTCGCCACGTCCTTGTCGCGCCGCTTGTGCACGATCGCCAACGGCGCACCCAGCCGGTCACACCACCGGTCCGCCACGCGCACGCGACCCGCGTCCGGCGACACCACCGTCAGCTTGTCCCGGTCCACCTTCTCACCCACGTAGTCCGCCAACAGCGGAAGCGCGAACAAGTGGTCCACAGGCCCGTCGAAGAAGCCCTGAATCTGATCCGTGTGCAGATCCACGGTCAGAATCCGGTCAGCCCCCGCCGTCTTCATCAGATCCGCGATCAGACGCGCCGAAATCGGTTCACGACCCCGGTGCTTCTTGTCCTGCCGCGCGTAACCGTAGAACGGCACAATCACCGTGATGGAACGAGCCGACGCACGCTTCAGCGCGTCGAGCATGATCAGCTGCTCCATGATCCACTGGTTGATCGGAGCCGTGTGGCTCTGGATCACGAAGCAGTCCGCACCACGAGCCGACTCCTGGTAACGGACGTAGATCTCACCGTTCGCGAAGTCGAAGGCCTTCGTCGGGACGACCCCGACACCCAGCTGCTGGGCGACCTCCTCGGCAAGCTCGGGGTGGGCGCGGCCGGAGAAGAACATCAACTTCTTCTCGCCGGTCGTCTTGATCCCGGTCACAGCACAGTCTCCTCAGAGGTTGTCTCAGCCAGCCGACCGCGTCTGCGACCTCCCGCCTGCGCATGAGAGGCCGAATCAGCTGGTAGGGATGCGGGTGCACGTGTGCGGATGTGCACTTATCACGGTACGCCGTGTTTGGCGCACGCGTTTCCGGTCAGTCCTCGCCCTCGCCCCTCCGGGACGCCACCTCGGCCGCCTTCGCCGCCGCGCTCCCCGGACGCTTCCGAGCCACCCAACCCTCGATATTCCGCTGCTGACCACGGGCCACGGCCAGCGAACCGGGCGGCACATCCTTCGTGATCACGGACCCGGCGGCGGTGTAAGCACCGTCCCCGACCGTGACAGGAGCCACAAACATGTTGTCCGAACCAGTACGGCAGTGCGACCCGACCGTCGTGTGGTGCTTCTCCTGACCGTCGTAGTTCACGAACACACTCGCCGCCCCGATGTTCGTGTACTCACCGATCGTCGCGTCACCCACGTACGACAGATGCGGCACCTTCGTGCCCTCCCCGATCGAGGCGTTCTTCGTCTCGACGTACGTCCCGATCTTCCCCTTGGCACCCAGCCGCGTACCCGGCCGCAGATACGCGTACGGCCCCACGGACGCCTCCGGACCCACGACCGCCCCGTCGGACACCGTGTTGTCCACCCGTGCCCCCGCACCCACCCGGGTGTCCTTCAGCCGGCTGTTCGGCCCCACCTCGGCACCCTCACCGATGTGCGTCGCCCCGGTCAGCTGCGTACCCGGATGCACCACGGCATCCCGCTCGAAGGTCACGGTCACATCGACCCAGGTGGTCGAAGGGTCGACGACGGTCACACCGTCGAGCATGGCAACGGTCAGCAACCGGTCGTTCAGGATCCGGCGCGCCTCGGCCAGCTGCACCCGGTTGTTGATCCCGGCGATCTCCCGGTGATCGGCCGCGACCGACGCCCCGACACGGTGACCCGCCTCGCGGAGGATCCCCAGGACGTCCGTCAGGTACTCCTCACCCTGACTGTTGTCCGTCCGCACCTTCTTCAGCGCGTCCGCCAGCAACTGCCCGTCGAACGCGAACACCCCGCTGTTGATCTCCCGGATCGCCCGCTGGGCATCCGTCGCGTCCTTGTGCTCCACGATCGCGGTCACCGCACCGGTCGCCCCGTCCCGCACGATCCGCCCGTAGCCGGTCGCGTCCGGCACCACCGCGGTCAGCACGGTCACGGCGTTGCCGTCGGCGTGATGCGTCCCGGCGAGCTGCTTCAGCGTGCCGGCGGTCAGCAGAGGCGTGTCCCCGCACACGACCACGACCGTCCCGTTCACGGTGCCGCCCAGCTCCTCCAGGCCCATGCGCACGGCGTGCCCGGTGCCGTTCTGCTCCGCCTGCACGGCGGTCCTGGTGTCCGGGTCGATCTCGGCGAGGTGGGCGGAGACCTGCTCCCGGGCGTGACCCACGACGACCACCAGGCTCTGCGGGTCCAACTCACGGGAGGCGGCCAGCACATGACCGACCAGGGAACGGCCACAGATCTCGTGCAGGACCTTCGGTGTGGCCGACTTCATACGGGTGCCCTCACCCGCTGCGAGAACGACGACGGCTGCCGGGCGGATGGCGCTCACGGGGTTGCCCTTCGGCTGTGGGTGAGTGGGGATGACAGCCGCAGGATACCGGGGCGTTTCCTGGGTGAGGTGAGAGCGGGCCCTGACGGTGGGGTTACCGGTCAGGGCCCGAACGTGGGTCTTGTGTGCTGTGCGCTCCCGGAGAAGGATTCGAACCCTCATTCAACGGACCAAAACCGTTTGTCCTGCCCTTAGACGATCCGGGATGGTTTATGCGCTATGTCCGATTTGATTGATCGGTTTCGCGCACGGCCTCCACTATGCCGTACCAAGAGCCTTCGATGCGACGGTACAAGTCGGCACCTTTCAGGACTTTGATCACGAGGCACCCCCGGTACTTGTCGCCGGTGTTCTTGCGGACCGTCCTGGGGTTGTGCTTCTTGACGGTCGTCTTGTTGAAGGACGACCGGTCGGCTCCGACGAGGTCTGCCCAGTAGTCTTCCGCAGCTGTGACGTCCGCCGTCTCGTGGATCATCACGATGAACCGGAGGCGGTCGCGTTCCACGCCCAGGAGGTCGAGCCAGGCCATGAAGACCTCGATCATGCCGGGGTCGCTGTTGACGAAGGTGACGTTCTCGCGGCGGTCGTACGGCTTGTCCTTGCCTCCCTCCGCCCAGTAGAGGCCCACGCCCAGCAGGAACAGCTCGCGTGTCGACAGGGTGCCGATCGCCAGCTTGGCCCTCTCTTCCCAGCCCTTGCGTGCGACGGCTGCCGCTTCTTCGGGAGTCCGCCTGCGTTCCGGCCTCGGCAGATCCCGCACCCACAGCGAGACCGAACTCCGCGAGCACCCCAGTTCCGCCTCGATCTGGTCGTAGGGCCGGCCCTGGAGCCGTAGCTCGCGGGCCTTGGTCCTGAGGTCGTCCTTTGCGTTCGGGCGTTTGGTCCACTCCGGTGGCGGTTCCCCCTTCACCAGCTGGTTGAGGACGTCGTTGTTGTAGATCTTCAGCTCGTCGCGGATCTGCCGGAGGCTGTGGCCGGCCCGCCGTAACGCGAGCGCCCGCTCCCGCAGCGCCTCGAAGTCGGCGTATTTGCCTTGTGAATGTGCCATGGGCATACCGTCCGGACGGAATGGGGCGTTCCTGAGTCGAACGGGAAGGGTTCACCAGTTCGAGTGATTTGGTGGGTTTTCGAGGTGGCTCGGTTGCGGGGTGTGGTGTGTGGAGGTAGGTGAAAGTCACCGGAAAAGCCGCAGCCGCCGCCCGTAGGCTGGAGGTATGACCACGACGGGGGAAGAGCAGGCCGTGGCCCGGACGGGGCCGTGGTGGTGGGCCAGGCGGCGTAGTGCCGCGCTCGACGGGAGTCTCGCGCTGGTGTCCGCCCTGGAGTGCGGGGCCGAGGGTATTCCGTTCGCCCGGGACGCGGGGCTCCCGGTGGCGGTGGGGATCGTCTTCGGGTTGATCGCCGGGTCCGTGCTGCTGGTGCGGCGGAAGTGGCCGATCGCGGTGGTTCTGGTGGCGATCGCGATCACGCCGGCGCAGATGGGGTTTCTGCTGGGGATCGTCGGCCTGTACACCCTGGCGGCGTGTGAGCTGCCGCGCCGGATCATCGGGGCGCTGGCGGGGATGTCGCTGGTGGGCACGGCGGTGGTGACGTTCGTGCGGGTGCGGCAGGACATGGCGCGTGGCGATCTGACGCTGGGTGACTGGTTCGTGCCGTTCGCGGCGGTGGCGACGGCGTTGGGGCTGACGGCTCCGCCGGTGCTGCTGGGGTTGTACGTGGGGGCGCGGCGGCGGTTGATGGAGAGCCTGAGGGAGCGGGCGGATTCGCTGGAGCGGGAGCTGCAGTTGCTCGCTGAGCGAGCCGAGGAGCGTGCGGAGTGGGCGCGTAACGAGGAGCGGACGCGGATCGCGCGGGAGATGCATGACGTGGTCGCGCATCGGGTGAGTCTGATGGTGGTGCATGCGGCGGCGTTGCAGGCGGTGGCCCGGAAGGATCCGGAGAAGGCCGTGCGGAACGCGGCGCTGGTGGGGGACATGGGGCGGCAGGCGTTGACCGAGTTGCGGGAGATGCTGGGTGTGCTGCGGGCGGGGGAGGGTGTGGGCCGGCGTGCGGCGGGGGTGCCGTTGGCGGCGGTGCGGGAGGCTGCCGCGGCGGCGGCTTCCCTGGCGGTCGAGGCGCAGAGCGCGGTGGACGGGCCGTGGCTGTCGGAGCTGGAGGAGTTGATCGGGCAGTCGGCGGCGGCGGGGATGGCCGTGGATCTGTCGGTGGAGGGGGAGGTGCGGTCGTACCGGGCTGAGGTCGAGCAGACGGCGTACCGGGTGGTGCAGGAGGCGTTGACGAACGTCCACAAGCATGCGGCGGGTGCGAAGACGCATGTGCGGCTGGCGCATCGGGTGTCGGAGATCGCGATGCAGGTGGAGAACGAGCCGCCGTCGGAGCCGGGGTCGGCGTCGGCGGCGGGGCTGCCGTCGGGGGGGAACGGTCTGGTGGGGATGCGGGAGCGGGTGGTGGGGCTGGGGGGTGTGTTTGTGTCGGGGCCTACGGATGCGGGGGGTTTCCGGGTGTCGGCGGTGATTCCGGCGGCGTAGGCCTGTGCTGTGCGGGGGTGTTTCAGCCGGCGGTGAGGCGGACGGGTTCGATGCCGGTGACGAGGGTGGTGAGGGCGTGGTCGATGTCGGGGCCGATGTACCAGTCGCCGGTGTGGTCGAGGGCGTAGACGCGGCCTTCGGCGTCGATGGCGAGGACGGCGGCGGTGTCGGTCTCTTCGCCGAGGGGGCAGAGTTCGGTGCCGAGGGCGCGGCCGAGGTCGCCGAGGGTGCGGGCGTGGTGGAGGCCGTGGAGGGGGTCGAGGTGGAGGGTGGCGGGGGCGATCTGGCGGCCGGGGCCGTTGGGGGTGACGGTGAGGCCGCCGAATTCGGCCCAGGCTTCCACGGCGGCGGGGAAGACGGTGTGCCGGTGTCCGGCGGGTGAGGTGTGGTCGCGGAGGGTGTCGGCCCAGATTTCGGCCTGCTTTATGTCCCAGCGTCCGGGTTGCCAGCCGGCGGTGCGCAGGGCGGTGTCGACGAGTACGGGGAAGCGGGGCGGGGTGGTCCCGTGCTCGTGGCGGGTGGCGGCGGGCCTGGGGGTGGGGCCGTGGTCGGGGTGCATCTGCCCTTCGTTCGTCTCGTGCGTCGTTCGTCGTGCCGGCGGTGTGGTGCGGTGGTACTGGGGTTGACGGTGGTTTTCAGCCGTCGGTTGCCGTGGGGTCGACGATGCGGACGCCGAAGTGGGCGGTGAGGGCGGTGCAGGCGCGGCAGGGGGTGGCGAAGCTGCCGTGGAGGGGGTCGCCGTCCTCGCCTATGCGGCGGGTGGTGAGTTTGGCCTGCTTGAGGGCTTTGCGGGCTTCGCCGTTGGTCATGGGTCTGCGTGCGGCGCGTCTGCTGCGTGCGGTGTCGGCGGCGGTGAGGTGCCGGGAGATGAGGATGGTTTCGGCGCAGCGGCCGGTGAAGCGGTCGCGTTCGCCGCTGGTGAGGGTGTCGAGGAAGTCCTGGACGAGGGGGTGCAGGGCGGGTGGTTGGTCGCCGCGTGCGGCGGTGCCGGTGAGGGTGGCGCCGCGGACGGAGAGGGCGGCGGCGACGGTGGGCAGGATGCCGTCGCGGCGGTGCCGGAGGGTGGGGGCGGGGGGTGTGTCGGTGCCGCTCCAGCCGATGCGAGGGTCGCCGGCCCGCACGTCCGTACCTCCGGTTCGCAAGGTGTTCATGATCGTTTCCCCTCCCCGGGCATCCCCCCGAAGGACACAGGGTGCCAAATGCCGTGGCCGGTGGGGAAGCTGGGGCGGTGCGACACGCCCGGTCGGGGGTGGGTGGTCACGGTGGGGTGACGGCTGGTCACGGAAGCGGAGGGGTGGTTTCCCCGGGGAGGCGGTGGGCCGGTGACCGGGGTTCGCGTACCGCATAGGCTGTCGGCATCCGCGATCGACACCGCCGTTGAGGCCAGAGAGAACGCCGCAGGGGGCTACCGCCATGACGACAGGTCGGCTCGGGCTGGGGGCACCGCCCAGCCGCCAGGCCGGGGGACAAGCCGCGCCGCCGAACGCGGCCTATGCCGGGCAGGTCGTGCACTTCCCGGATCCGGTGCGGGCGGCGCGTCACCCGAGAGGGGTACGGGTCGACGAGCATGGTTACCCGGATTTCTCTCCGTACGCGCGCGTGGCGGTGGAGATCGCCGAGCCGCCGGAGGGGTTCGGTGTCGACGAGTTGCGGCTGACGGACTATGTGTCGGCGAACGCGGCGTTGGCGGCGGCGGGGCACGAGTTGTGGGACACGGTGCCGGATGTGGCGACGCCGCACGGCTGGACGTGGCATCACGTGGTCGGCACGCGGCGGTTGGAGCTGGTTCCGGTCGAAGTGAAGGCGTTGTTGCGGCACCACGGTGGGGTGGCGACGGCGGCGGTGGACCACGGCAAGCGGGGCACGCGGCCGTTGCAGGAGACACGGCCGGCGCATTTCGGGCTGCCGAAGTCCGGTGTGGCGGTGTCGGAGGCGCAGGTGCAGGGTGTCGAGGAGGATCTCGGTTACCGGCTTCCGGGCGCGTACCGCTCGTTCCTGAAGGCTGCGGGCGGGTGTGCGCCGGTGGGCACGGCGCTGGACGCGGAGTCGGGTCTGCTGCTGGATCAGCCGTTCTTCACGGTGCGGGACGAGGCGGCGGTCAACGACCTGGTGTATGTGAACAAGTGTCTGCGCGACCATCTGACGAAGGATTACCTCGGGGTGGGTTTCGTGCAGGGCGGGTTGCTCGCGGTGAAGGTGAAGGGCGAGCGGCTGGGTTCGGTGTGGTTCTGTGCGTACGACGATGTGCGGGACGTGGATCCTTCGTGGTCGCCGGCGGAGCGGGTGGAGCGTCTGCTGCTGCCGTGCGGTGACGACTTCGATGCCTTCCTGTCCCGACTGGCGGGGAGTCCGCCGGAGTTGGAGACGGTGGCGAATCTGATGGTCGACGGTGGTTTCGCCCGTGTCGTCGCGGTGTCGGCCGGCTCGGCGTCTTCCGGCCCGGTGGGGGAGTGAGCTTCAGGCGATGGTGACCTACGCGCAGGCGCAGGAGCGCGCCGAGGAGTGGATCAACGGTGACGTGCCCGCGTACCAGCATCGTGAGGTGCGGGTGCGGGAGTTCGAGCTGGGTTTCGTGGTGTGGGGCGAGGACCGGGCGGAGGGTCCGCGTTCGGATGCGGGCGCGCAGCGGCTCGTGATCGCCCGGGACAGCGGGGAGGCGACGCTGTGGCCGGGGTTGCCGGTGGGTGAGGTGATCCGCCGGTACGAGGAGGAGTACGGCCGTGCGGACGAGCCCCGGGACGCGGTTCCGGCGCCGGCGGCTGCGCGGGTGGATCTGAATCAGACGTCGTTCCTGTTGACTCCGCCGGAGTGGTTGCAGGAGGCGGCGGACAAGCTGGGCATCGGGGACCGGCGGCCGCAGGAGGCCGGTGGTTCGGGTGCCGGGGTGTCCGGTGCCGGTGGCGGTGGGGCTTCGTCGGGTGGGGCGGGGCCGGCTGAGACGCGGGCCGGGGTGCCGGTGGCGTCGTCCGGGGATCCGGCTGTGTCCGGTGGGGCGCAGGGCGGGCCGGGCGTTTCCGGTGTGCCGGGGGTGTCCTCTCCGGTGGCTGCGCCTTCCGCGGAGGTGCCGGCCGGGGCCACGCCGTGGGCCGGTACGGACACGAACGCGGGGTCCGGTGAGGACGACCGTTCGGTGCCGTTGCCCGCGACGGTGTTCGCGCCGCCGCTGAGCGATTCCGAGGACGAGGGCGTGCGGCCTGCGGTGAGCGCGCCGGATGCGAAGACGGCGTTGATGTCGGGGGGCAGCGCGCTGCCGAGGACGGCGGTCGCGCCGGCGCTCGATTCTCCGGACACGCCGGGCGCTCAGGGCTTTGTGCCGGGCGCGCCCGGTGTGCCCGGGGCGCCTCCCGTCCCTGGTGTGCCGGGCGCCGTGCAGGGCGGTACGCCTCCGCCCGCGCCGCCGGGCACGCCTCTGTACGGCTATCCCCAGGCGCCCGCCGCTCCTGGCGCGCCTGCGCCGGGCGCACCCGCGTATCCGCAGGCGCCCGGCACTCCGCTGCCGCCCCCCGCTGATCCTGGTGCGCCGGGTGCTGGGCAGGGCAGCACGCCTGCGCCGCCGCCCCCGGGTGCCTCGCCCTACGGCCATCCGCAGGGTCCCGGCGCTGCGCCGGGTGCTCCCGGTTACGGCTACCCGCCGCCCTCGGGCGACGCGGGTGGGCCGGTGCGGCCGCTTGCGCCGAACGCCGGGGACATCGCGGATGCCGCGACGAGCAAGGCCGCTCCGCCGCCGAAGAAGGCGCGCGGCGGGGTGGGTGCGCCGCCTCCGCCGCCGGGTGCCCCGGGCATGCCGGGCGCACGTCCGGGCAGCGGGGCTGTGCCTCCGGCGCCGGGTGCGCCTGCCGGTGGGTATGTGCCGACGCAGCTGGTGTCGGCGCTCGGTCCGCAGGGGCCCGAGGGGCAGGGCCTGCCGGGTGGCCCGGGCGGCCCGGTGGGCGCGGACGGGGGACGGACGCCGGGCGCGCCGAATGCTCCGGGCGCCCCCCACCCGCCTTCCACGCCTCCGGATGGCGTGCACCATGCGGCCACGGTGCTGGCCGACCCCAGTCAGCTGGGCGGCGCGCCGCAGCCTCCGGGCGCCCCGGGGGTTACGGGTCTGCCGGGCGCGCAGGGAGGTCCGGGCGCCCCGGGCATGCCTCCCGTGCCCGGCGCCCCCGCTGCCCCGCAGCCTGCGGGCCCCCCTGTCGGTCCCGGTGCTCCGGGCGCTGCGGGGGGCGGGCGCGGGGCCGTGCACCACGCGGAGACCGTGCTGGCCGCGCCCCCGGTGACCGGTCCGGGCGCACCTCCTCCGCCACCCGTCCCCGGTGCATTCGGTGCGCCGGGCGGCTCAGGCATGCCGCCGGGCGTTCCGGGTGTTCCAGGCGTCCCGGGGGTTCCCGGCGTGCCAGGCATGCCGCCCGCCGCTCCGGGCGCCCCGCAGCCGATGCCGCCGGGTGCGGTGCCGCCGCCGGGCGCGCCCGGTCCCGAGCAGCCGCCGGCGTACGGGTATCCGCAGCAGCCCACCGGACAGCCGACGGTCGGCCCGGGTTATCAGGCCGTGCTGCGCTATCGCGCGCAGGACGGCTCGGAGCAGCAGCTGATCCGGCGTTCGGCGCCGGGTACGCCGCACCCGGAGTGGCAGATCTTCCACGAGCTGCGGGCGATGAACGTGCCGCCGGGGCAGGTGCTGGAGCTGCACACGGAGCTGGAGTCGTGCGAGCTGCCGGGTGCCTACTGCGCGCGGATGATCCGGGAGCAGTGGCCGCAGGCGCGGATCGCGAGCATCGCGCCGTACGGCACGGATCACGCGAGCCGGCAGCAGGGCATGCAGCAGTTGCTGGCGCACCAGGGCGAGTTGCACCAGGTGGCGGACGGGCCGGCGCGGCCCGCGCCGGTGCGGGCGCCGTTGCCGCCGGTGCAGGCCGCGCCACCCGTCCCGGCGGAGGGCATCGCCCAGGAGCTGGCGGCGGCGTTCGGGCCGGGGGTCTTCCGGTTCGAGCAGCAGGCGGTGTCCCGGCAGGGTGTGCCGCCGGTCGTGGGGCACACCCTGGTGGTGGCGGGTCTGCCGCTGGACATGGGCCCGTTCTTCTGGGCGCAGGCCCAGCCGGGCCGCCCCGTTCCGACGCTGGCGGAGCTGGCGGCCGAGCGCGGGGTGCAGCCGGCGCCCGACGCGGGCTCGTACCTCGTCATGGGCACCGACTTCGGCAGGGCGATCTGTGTCCAGTACGGCACGGCGAACATCGTGGCCGTGCCGGTGGAGGCGGGGCCGGGCGGGGCTCCGGTGCCGCCGCAGTTCGTGAACAGCGGACTGCCGGAGTTCGCGCGCTGCCTGGCCCTGCTGGGCCGGATGTGGCGTCTGCGGTACGGGCTGAACCAGGAGCAGGCGGGCCGCTGGACCGTCGACTTCCAGGCGCAGCTGGCGGCTCTGGACGCGGCGGCGCTCGGTTCGCCGGAGAGCTGGTGGTCGGTGCTGCTGGAGCAGATGTGGGACGGCCTGCTGTAGGGACGCCGGCCGGGAGGTGAGCGGATCATGCCCTTCACGCGCGTGTGAAGGGCATGACGGGCCGGTGGACTTCCAGCCGTACCGGGCCCAGCTGGTGGTGTACTGCCACCGCATGCCGGGCTCGTTCCACGAGGCAGTCGGCCGAACGGGTGGGCGCCGCGGTCCTCACGGCCCCAGGAGAGGGCGGCCCGGTGACGGCCTGTTTCCTCGCCCTGCACGAGGATCACCCGTACGCAGCATGATCATCACTCTGGAGGGGGAGATGCTGCAGGCGGCCCTGCCACCCCACCGATCCTGAAGTGCGGGATTTCGAGCGTGACGTGACTGCGGAGTGTCGCGTTATGAACACTTACGCCCGATCCATCAAGATGTGCGCGAAATCGTCCTGTCGTGTACGGCTGCTGGAGAGGGGTTCCCAGGGTGAGCAGCGCATCGAGGTCACCGCACGGCTTCGTGACCGGCCGGGGGCGCGGCTACCGCCCCGACCAGGTCGACGCCTGCCTGGAGAAGTTGTCGTGCGACCGTGACGCCGCCTGGGAACGGGCCGCGCGGCTGACCGTGCTCGCCAAGGACATGGAGGCGGAGGCCGCGCGGATGCGCGAGGTCGTCGCCCAGCTCGTACCGCACGAGTACGAGGCGCTCGGGGACAGCGCACGGCGGTTGTACCAGTTCGTGCAGGAGGAGGCGACCCGCCTGCGCGAACGCGCGCGGCGTGAGGCGAAGAAGCAGCGCGCGCAGGCCGAAGCGCGTGCCGAGGCCGTACGCCGTCAGGCGCAGGAAGCGGCGGACGCGCTCCGCGCGGAGGCCGACGAACACGCCCGCCGGCGGCTCCTGGCCGCGCGCGCCGAGGCCGACGACATCCGCATCGGCGCGCGGCGCGCGGTGAAGGAGGGGCGCGGACAGCTGCTCGTCGCGCTGCGCGAGGTGCGGCAGCGCACCACCGGCACGGTCGAGGAGCAGTCCCGGGAGCACGCCGGGCGGTGGGCCGAGGTCGAGCGCGAGGAGGCCGAGCGGATCGCCGCGCTGCACGCCCGGCACGCCGAACGGGCGAGCCGGGTCGAGGCCGCGCTGTCCGAGGCCGAGCGGTCCCTGGCCGAGGCCCAGGAGTACGCGCGCCGCGCCCAGGAGGAGGCACGCGCACGTGCCGCCGAGATCCTCGCCGGCGCGCGTCTGCGCGAGGAACGCATCGCGCGGGAGACGGAGCAGGTGCTGCGCGACCACGGGGAGATGTGGGACGACGTGCGGGCGCAGGTGGATCAGGTGCGCAGCAGCCTGATCACGCTGACGGGCAGAGCGGCCCCGGAGTGATCCCCCGGCCGCCGCCGTCCGCCGCGCTCTCAACGTCGCTCGCGCACCGCCCCCGCCAGGATCCGTCCCTCCACCGCCTCGTACTGGTGCCGCTGTTGCTCCGCCTCGGCACGGCCGGAGGCCACCGTGCCGAGCCAGCCGAAGAAGAAGCCGGCCGGGATGGAGACGATGCCGGTCGTGGTGAACGGGAACCAGTTGAAATCGGCGTGCGGGAAGGCCGAGACGGGTGAGCCGGAGACCAGATTCGTGCCCGGCATGAGCAGCAGCACGGTCAGCGTGCCCCCGATCAGCGTGCCCATGAGCCCGCTGCGGGTGTAGCGGCGCCAGAAGAGCCCGTAGACCAGGGCGGGCGCGATGGCCGAGGCGCCCAGGCAGAAGGAGAGCGTGACCAGGGGCTGCAGGCTGTGGTGCTGCACCAGCGTCGCGAGCAGGATCGTCGGGACGCCTATGGCGAGCGCCGCGACGCGGGCCAGGGCCATCTCGCGCCGGGCCGGCATCTCCTGCACACGGGCCGCGAAGACGTCGTGGGCGAGAGAGTTGGCGCAGGCGAGGATCATCCCGGCGACCGAGGCGAGCAGCGTCAGGAAGAGCGCCGTCGTCACCATCGTGAACAGGAACGTCTCCGCCGTGGACACGCCGGTGCCGAACACCGCCCGCGAGCCCAGCAGGTACGCGGTGTTGCCCTGCGGATCGGCCCCGGCGATCGCGGCGCGCCCGACCAGGGCGGTGGCGCCGAACCCGACCACCGTGATGACCAGTACGAACAGGGCGACGATCGACACCGCCCAGGACATCGAGCGGCGCACCTGGCGGGCGCTGGAGGCCGTGTACATGCGCATGGTGATGTGCGGCAGGCAGGCGCCGCCGAGCACCACGGTCAGTTCCGAGGCGATCATGTCCAGGCGGGACCGGCCGGACGTGCCGAACTCCAGCCCGGAGTGCAGGAAGGCCGGTCCGGCGCCGCTCTGCCGCGCGGCCGCGGTGAACAGGGCGCCCGGGTCCCAGTCGAAGCGGCGCAGGATCAGCACGGCGATCGCGGCGCCCGAACCGACCAGCATCACGATCTTCAGGATCTGGATGAGCGCGGTGCCCTTCATGCCCCCGATCGCCGCGTAGGCGATCATCAGCGCACCGAGCCCGACCACGCATCCGGTCTTCAGGGACTCGTTGGAGAACCCCAGGATGAACGCCATCAGCTGCCCGGTACCGGCGAGCTGGACCAGCATCAGCGGCAGCAGCGCGGCGATGGTCACCGCGCAGGCCGTGATGCGTACGCTGCGCCCCGGCAGCCGGCGGGCCAGCGCGTCGCCCATGGTGAACCGGCCCGCGTTGCGCAGCGGTTCGGCGAGCAGGAACATCAGCAGCATCAGCGACAGCGCCGTACTGAGCGCCAGGACGACTCCGTCGTAACCGCACAGGGCGATCACGCCGCCGGTGCCGAGGACGGTGGCCGCCGAGATGTAGTCGCCCGCGATGGCGAGGCCGTTGCGCAGCGGGGACAGGGAGCCGTAACCGGTGTAGAACTCGTCGAGGTCGTCGTGGTCGGGGCCGGTCATCACGCACAGCAGCAGGGTCACCGTGGCAACGGTGCAGAAGGCGACCAGGGACATGGCCTGCGCCGAGCCGCTGAAACCGGCGAAGCCACCGACGGCCGGTGTGCCGGCGGCGGTCATCGGGTGACTCCTCGGCGCGCGTCCAGTTCGGCTTCCCGGCGGATGCGGTCGGCGAGCGGATCGACGTGCCGGCGGGCGGTGCGCTCGTACAGCGCGATCGCGAGCCAGGTGACCGGGAGTTGGATCAGGGCGAGCAGCAGGCCGGCGGGCATGCCGTCGGCGACCGTGCGGGTCATGACGCCGGGCGCGCAGGCGGACAGCACCAGGAACAGCGTGAAGTAGCCCAGTGCGGTGAGGGTGGCGGTGCGCCGCTGCCAGCGGTAGGCGCTGCGCAGCACCCGCAGGTCGCTGTGGTGGCCGAGGGGTTCGCGGGGCGGCCGGCGTTCCGGGCGGGGCGGCTGCGGGGGAGCGGGCTGCCAGGGGTAGGTGAGGTCCGCGGAGGGCGGCGGGTCGTAACGCCGGCGGGCCGGCGGGCCGTAGGACGTGGGGGGCGGCCCGTAGGACGTGGAAGGCGGGACGTAGGGCGTGGGGGGCGGGGCGTAGTGCGGAAGCGGCGGGTCGTAGGACATCCCGGGGCTCCTTGCGTGGCTCGGGTCCGAGGCGGCGGACCGCAGGGAGGTGGGGGGGTGCGGAGCCACGCACGCTACTCGCGCGTGCCGGGCCGCGCTGCGTTTTCACCGAACTGGCCGGTCGGTATGCGCTAGCTCCCCAGGCGTTCATCTCGTACGCCGGCAGCGTGGAGCGGATCGCCGAGCTCATCATGGAAGCAGTCCGGGCGACCTCGCCGAACCCCTGCGACCCCGGCCTGCTCGACGACCTGCACAACGTGTTCGCAGACGAGCAGCCCTAGCGGATCCCGCCGAGGAACTCCGTCCAGGCGGCGGCCGAGAACACGATCGCCGGGCCGGTGGGGTTCTTGCTGTCGCGGACGGGCACGTGAGCGGGGCGGGCGGGGTCGCTCACTTCGAGGCAGTTGTCGCTGCTTCCGCCGCTGTAGCTGGACTTGCGCCAGCCGGACAGCACCGATGCGTCAGAGATGGTCGGTTCGTTGCGCTTCATGCTCGTAATCCTCCGCGACGGACCGGAGCAGGTCCAGTGACTTGCGGTGCGACAAGGCGTCACCCAGTGCTTGATCGTAAAGCTCCTGGCACGTACGCACTACGGACGGTAGCTCCAGGATGCGCCCACTGTTCACGCCTTCCGCATACGCGATCGGCGGCAGGTCGTCGAACCACATGAGCGAGAGGAAGCCAGCCTGGAGGGCGTGGGCACCCACGGAGTAAGGGAGCACATGGACCCGGATACGGCGGCTCGCGCCCAATTCCATGATGTGCCGGAGTTGTTCGCCCATGACGGCCGGTCCGCCGACGACACGCCGCAGCACCGCTTCGTCGAGCAGGAAGCACAGCTCAGGAGACTGGAACGTGTCGAGGACGCGGGCTCGTTCGAGCCGGGTGTCCACCACCTTGTCGCGTGCCTCGTCGTCCTGACGCGGATAGCCGGTACCGAGCACCTCGTAGGCGTACGCCTTCGTCTGCAAGAGGCCCGGCACCAGATTGGCGGCGTACTCCTTGATGGTGGTCGCCCTGCCCTCGAACTCCAGCGCCTCCTTGAAGTGTTCCGCGACCTGCTTCCCGTCCAGTGTCGGCAGGAAGTTCACGAAGAACCCGTCGCCGCCCAACTCCTGGTCCAACCGCCGCGCATCGTCCACATCGGGCCTGCGCCGCCCCGCCTCGATATGGGCGATGTGCGTCCGGGACATCACCGCACGTTGGCTCAGCTGCTCCTGCGTGAGCCCCGCCGCTTCCCGCCTCCGCTTCAGCTCCGCCCCGTACTGCTCCCGTGCACGCGGATTGTCCTCGATCGCCACCCGGCCAACTCCCCTCCGCGGAGACACCGTTGTCACGCTGAGTCGCTCACCGAGCGTACTCGTGCAGCTACTCCTCACGCACCGGGAACCGCCGCGGCGCCACCACCAGCAGCACCAGGAAGGCCAGCACCGCCGCACAGGCGGCGCCGAGGTACACCGCGTGCACGGCCGCGGCGATCGCCCGCCGGGTCGCCTCCGGGGCCGTACCGGCGTCCAGGGCGCGCGTGACGGAGTCCAGGTCGCCCGCCCCGCCCAGCCGCGCGGCCAGCACCCCGTTGGCGACCGCGCCGAACAGCGAGGCGCCCAGGGTCTGTCCGGTCTGCCGGCAGAACAGCACGGACGCGGTCGTGGTGCCCCGCTCCGACCAGCCCACCGTCGACTGCACCCCGACGATCAGCGGCAGCTGGAACAGCCCGAGCGCCGCACCCAGCAGGAGCATCAGCAGCGTCGGCTGCCACCACGAGCCGGGGTACGGCAGAAGCGGGAACACGCACAGGATCAGAGCGGCCAGGCCGATGCCGAGCAGCGCGGTGTCCCGGAAGCCGATGCGCCGGTAGACGTGCTGGCTCAGCGCCGCCGACACCGGCCAGCTGAGCGTCCACACCGACAGCACGAACCCGGCGGCCACGGGCGCGAGTCCGAGCACCGACTGCGCGTACGTCGGCAGGAACACGCTCGGCGCCACCATCAGCAGCCCCAGCGCGCCCAGCGCCAGGTTGACCGCCGCGATCGTCCGGCGCCGCCACACCCACCCGGGAATGACCGGCTGCGCCGCCCGCCGCTCCACCGCGACCACCACACCGGCCAGCGCCAGGCCCGTGCCGAACAGCGCCAGCGACGGCGCCGACAGCCACGGCCAGGCGACCCCGCCCTGTACCAGCGCGGTCAGCAGCACCCCGCCGCAGGCGAACACCGCGAGCGCGCCGGCCCAGTCCACGCGGGCGTGGGCGGTGTTCTCCGGGTCCTGCGGCCGCTCGGGCTCGTGCAGATGACGGACGATCAGCCACAGCGCGGCCGCGCCGATCGGCAGGTTGATCAGGAAGATCCAGCGCCAGTCGGCGTACGCGGCGAGCACTCCGCCGAGCCCCGGCCCGGCCACCGCCGCCACCGCCCACACCGTGGACAGCCTCGACTGGATCCTCGGGCGTTCGGCCAGCGGATACAGGTCGGCGGCCAGCGTCTGCACGGTGCCCTGCAACGCACCGCCGCCCAGTCCCTGCACGATCCGGAACGCGATCAGCGCCGCCATGTTCCAGGCGCCCGCGCACAGCAGCGAGCCCAGCAGGAACGCGGCCGCGCCGGTCACCAGCACGGGCTTGCGGCCGAAGGTGTCGGACAGTTTGCCGTAGACGGGCAGGGTGACGGTGACCGCGAGCAGATAGCCGGAGAAGAGCCAGGAGAAGACCGAGAACCCACCGAGGTCGCCGACGATCTGCGGTACCGCCGTGGAGACGATGGTGGCGTCCAGTGCGGCCAGCGCCATCGCCAGCATCAGCGCGGCGACCACCGCGCCCCGCCGCCGGCCGTCCCGTCGCCGTACCGCGTCGCCGCGTATCGCGGGTGACGTGCTCCCCACCGCAAACCCCTCCCCGAGACTCCCCGCAAGAGCCTGCCCCGCTCCGTGCTCCCTGCATCCATCTGCGATGCGTCAGCTTGCCACGGGGCGCCCACCTCGGCTCCGGCGCTCGGGGCGGCCCCGCGGCTTGACCCTGACGCGACGGCAGGGTGGAGGCTTGGCGCGGCCGATGGGTGGAGACGACCCCGAGAAGGTCTCCGCCCGCGGGTGGAGCACCCCTAGGGGTATCTCCGTACAACGGCTCGGGGCGGGTTCGTCCCGGCGGAGGACGAGGCGGGGCCGGCCCAGTCCTTAACCTGGCTTTACGCCGCAGGGGGGCGGCCGACCGCACCGGCCGGGGTGGGGTTTTCCCCCGGGCAAGAGGGGGCTTCGCACCAGCGCGCCACCGCCCGGCCGACCGCGAGACTCAACGACGTACCCGAGGACGACACCCCGGCCCACCGGGGTACCACTCACCGACCTGTCAACCGACATAGGAGACATACCGTGACATCGGCTGTGACCATTCCCAGGCACGGGGGCACTGGAGGGCGTACGGCCGTTGCCGCGCGGGCGCGGCAGGTCGTGAAGGCGTACGGGTCCGGTGAGACCCGTGTCGTCGCCCTCGACCACGTCGACGTGGACATCATGCGCGGCCAGTTCACCGCCATCATGGGCCCCTCGGGGTCCGGCAAGTCCACGCTCATGCACTGCCTCGCCGGGCTCGACACCGTCACCGGCGGTCAGATCTTCCTGGACGAGACCGAGATCACCGGCCTGAAGGACAAGAAGCTCACCCAGCTGAGGCGGGACCGGATCGGCTTCATCTTCCAGGCGTTCAACCTGCTGCCGACCCTGAACGCCATCGAGAACATCACGCTGCCCATGGACATCGCGGGGCGCAAGCCGGACAAGGCCTGGCTGGACCGCGTGGTGGAGACCGTCGGGCTCGCCGGGCGTCTCAAGCACCGGCCGACCCAGCTCTCCGGCGGCCAGCAGCAGCGCGTGGCCGTGGCCCGCGCCCTCGCCGCCCGCCCGGAGATCATCTTCGGGGACGAGCCGACCGGAAACCTCGACTCGCGCGCGGGCGCCGAAGTCCTCGGCTTCCTGCGCCGCTCGGTCGACGAACTCGGCCAGACCATCGTGATGGTCACCCACGACCCCGTCGCCGCCTCCTACGCCGACCGCGTGCTCTACCTCGCCGACGGCCGGATCGTCGACGAGATGTACAACCCGACGGCCGATCAGGTCCTGGACCGCATGAAGGACTTCGACGCCCGGGGGCGCACGTCATGACCGTCCTGAAGACCTCGATGCGCAACTTCTTCGCGCACAAGGGCCGCATGGCGCTCTCGGCGGTCGCGGTCCTGCTGTCGGTGGCGTTCGTGTGCGGCACGCTGGTGTTCACCGACACGATGAACACCACCTTCGACAAACTCTTCCAGGCCACGTCCTCGGACGTGACGGTCGGCGCCAAGGGCTCCTCCGACACCGGTGAGACCACCTCCCGCACCGGCAAGCCGCCGGTGATGCCGGCCTCCGTCGTCGGCGAGGTCCGCGGCGCCCGGGGCGTGGAGAAGGCGGAGGGCACGGTCTTCTCCACCTCGGTGACCGTCATCGACGCCAAGAAGGACAAGCTGTCGCCGAACAGCGGCGCCCCGACCATCGTCGGCAGCTGGAACGGCAACGACGCCCGCACCATGAAGATCACCTCCGGTGCGGCGCCCAAGGGTCCGGACCAGGTCATGGTCGACGAGGACACCGCTTCCACGCACCACCTGAAGCTCGGCGACGACATCGGCATGATCTCGGTCGTCGGCACGCACCACGCGCGCGTGTCCGGCATCGCCGCCTTCAAGGTGACCAACCCCGGCGCGGCGATCTTCTACCTGGACACGAAGACGGCCCAGCAGACCCTGGTCGGCCGGACGGGTGTGTACACCAACATCAACGTCACCGCCGCCCGGGGCGTGACGAACGACCAGCTGAAGAAGAACGTCACGGCCGCCCTCGGCCACGGCTACAAGGTGCAGACCGCCAAGGAGGTCGCCGACGCCAACCAGAAGAGCGTCGAGAGCTTCCTGAACGTCATGAAGTACGCGATGCTCGGCTTCGCCGGGATCGCCTTCCTCGTCGGCATCTTCCTGATCATCAACACCTTCTCCATGCTGGTCGCCCAGCGCACCCGCGAGATCGGCCTGATGCGCGCCATCGGCTCCTCCCGCAAGCAGGTCAACCGGTCCGTGCTGGTCGAGGCGCTGCTGCTCGGCGTCATCGGCTCCGTGCTCGGCGTAGGCGCGGGCGTCGGCATCGCCGTCGGCCTGATGAAGCTCATGGGCAAGATGGGCATGCACCTGTCCACGGACGACCTGACCGTCGCCTGGACGACCCCCGCCGTCGGCCTGCTCCTCGGCGTCGTGGTCACCGTCCTCGCCGCCTACCTGCCCGCCCGGCGCGCCGGCAAGGTCTCCCCGATGGCCGCCCTGCGCGACGCCGGCGCCCCGGCCGACGCCAGGGCCGGCACCGTCCGCGCGGTGATCGGGCTGCTGCTCACCGCCGTCGGCGGCTGGAGCCTGTACGTCGCCGCGAGCGCCGACAAGGCCAAGGCCGGCTCGGGCTGGCTGGGGCTGGGCGTGGTCGCCACCCTGATCGGCTTCGTCGTCATCGGCCCGCTGCTGGCCGCCGGCCTGGTCCGGATCCTCGGCGCGGTCATGCTGCGGATGTTCGGTCCCGTGGGCCGGATGGCGGAGCGCAACGCGCTGCGCAACCCGCGCCGCACCGGCGCCACCGGCGCGGCCCTGATGATCGGCCTGGCCCTGGTGGCCTGTCTGTCGGTGGTCGGCTCCTCCATGGTCGCCTCGGCCACCGACCAGCTCGACAAGACCGTCGGCACGGACTTCATCATCCAGGGCGACAACGGCCAGCGCATCACCCCGCAGGCCGTCAAGGTCATCAAGGACACCCCGGACCTTGCGCGGGTCACCGAGTACCGGACGACCGTGGCCGACTACACCACCCCCGACGGGCAGACCCTCAAGGACACCGACATCACGGCGGCCGACCCGACCTACGCGACCGACCTGCGCAAGAAGACCGTCGCCGGAGACCTCAAGGACGCCTACCTGCCCGACTCGATGTCCGTCCACGAGAAGTTCGCCCAGGCCCACGGCATCCACCTCGGCTCGAGGATCACCGTCGCGTTCCGGGACGGCGCCACCGCCCACCTGACGGTCCGCGCGATCACCAGCAGCGACGACGTGATCGACCAGGGCGCCAAGTACACCTCCATCGCCACGCTCGCCAAGTACGTGCCCGCCGACCGGATGCCGCTGGACGAGCTGGTCTTCGCCACCGCCAAGGGCGGCCGGCAGGCCGACGCCTACAAGGCGCTGAAGGCGGCCCTGCACGACGACTACCCGCAGTACACCGTGCGCGACCAGACCGACTACAAGAAGGCGCTGAAGGACCAGATCGGCCAGCTGCTGAACATGATCTACGGCCTGCTGGCGCTGGCGATCATCGTCGCGGTCCTGGGCGTGGTGAACACCCTGGCCCTGTCGGTGGTCGAGCGGACCCGGGAGATCGGCCTCATGCGGGCCATCGGCCTCTCGCGCCGCCAGCTGCGCCGCATGATCCGCCTGGAGTCCGTGGTGATCGCCGTCTTCGGCGCCCTGCTCGGCCTCGGCCTCGGCATGGGCTGGGGAGCGACCGCCCAGAAGCTCCTCGCCCTCCAGGGCCTGAAGATCCTCGAGATCCCCTGGCCGACGATCATCGCCGTCTTCATCGGCTCGGCCTTCGTGGGCCTGTTCGCCGCACTGATCCCGGCGTTCCGGGCAGGCCGCATGAACGTCCTGAACGCCATCGCCACGGACTAGCCGCGCTGGGCCGATGCCACGACCACCGCATACGGGGGTTGCGGGGGAAAGACCCGGTGCCGGGGAGTCTTCGGACCGCCCGGCACCGGGTTCTTCTGTCGTCGGCCGGGTTCTCCTGTCGTCGAGGGAGCCCGGGGTTGTCCACAGGCCCCGGCGCCAGCCCCGGCGGAGTCGTACGCTGGACAGCCCCGGCCGTCACACGCGTCGGGTTATTCGCGTTGCCCACCACCGGACGGAAAGCCCCTCCATGAGCCTGCACGGTCTGCTCGACGCCGTCGTCAAGGACCCCGCCCTCGCGGAAGCGATCACGGCGGCCGCGGACGGCAACCGCATGCACGTCGACCTCGTCGGCCCCCCGGCGGCCCGCCCCCTCGCGGTCGCCGCCCTCGCCCGCGAGGCGGGCCGCCCGGTGCTCGCCGTCACGGCGACGGGCCGCGAGGCCGAGGACCTGGCCGCGGCCCTGCGTTCCCTGCTGCCCGAAGCGGGCGTGGTCGAGTACCCCTCCTGGGAGACCCTCCCGCACGAGCGGCTCAGCCCGCGCAGCGACACCGTCGGCCGCCGCCTCGCCGTCCTGCGCCGCCTCGCCCACCCCAGCCATGACGACCCCGAGACGGGCCCGGTCTCCGTCGTCGTCGCCCCCGTGCGCTCCGTGCTGCAGCCCCAGGTCAAGGGCCTCGGCGACCTGGAACCGGTGTCCCTCAGGACGGGCCGGACCGCGGATCTGAACGACGTGGTGGAAGCTCTCGCAGCCGCCGCCTACGCGCGCGTGGAGCTGGTGGAGAAGCGCGGCGAGTTCGCCGTGCGCGGCGGCATCCTGGACGTGTTCCCGCCCACCGAGGAACACCCCCTGCGCGTCGAGTTCTGGGGCGACGACGTCGAGGAGATCCGCTACTTCAAGGTCGCCGACCAGCGCTCCCTCGAGGTCGCCGAGCACGGCCTGTGGGCCCCGCCGTGCCGCGAGCTGCTGCTCACCGACGACGTACGCGCACGGGCGCGTGCCCTCGCCGAGGAGCACCCGGAGCTGGGCGAACTGCTGAACAAGATCGCCGAGGGCATCGCCGTCGAGGGCATGGAGTCCCTGGCCCCCGTCCTGGTCGACGACATGGAGCTGCTGCTGGACGTCCTCCCCAAGGGCGCGATGGCCGTGGTCTGCGACCCGGAGCGGGTCCGCACGCGCGCCGCCGACCTCGTGGCCACCTCCCAGGAGTTCCTGCAGGCCTCCTGGGCCGCCACCGCCGGCGGCGGCGAGGCCCCGATCGACGTCGGCGCCGCCTCCCTGTGGTCCATCGCCGACGTCCGCGACCGTGCGCGCGAGCTGGACATGATGTGGTGGTCCCTCTCGCCGTTCGCCGCCGACGAAGAGCTCGACGCCGGCACCCTCAAGCTCGGCATGCACGCGCCCGAGACCTACCGCGGGGACACCGCGCGGGCCCTCGCCGACACCAAGGGCTGGCTCGCCGACGGCTGGCGCACGGTGTTCGTCACCGAGGGCCACGGCCCGGCCGCCCGCACGGTGGAGGTCCTCGGCAGCGAGGGCATCGCGGCCCGCCTGGACGTCGACCTCGGCCCACTGAGCCCCTCCGTCGTGCACGTGTCCTGCGGCTGCATCGAGTACGGCTTCATCGACCCGGCACTCAAGCTGGCCGTGCTCACCGAGACCGACCTGTCCGGCCAGCGCACCGCCAGCCGCGACGGAGCCCGGATGCCGGCCCGCCGCCGCAAGACCATCGACCCGCTCACCCTGGAGGCGGGCGACTACATCGTCCACGAGCAGCACGGCGTCGGCCGCTACATCGAGATGGTGCAGCGCACCGTGCAGGGCGCCACCCGCGAGTACCTGGTGGTGGAGTACGCCCCCGCCAAGCGCGGCCAGCCCGGCGACCGCCTCTACATCCCCACCGACCAGCTGGAGCAGATCACCAAGTACGTCGGCGGCGAGGCACCCACCCTGCACCGGCTCGGCGGCGCGGACTGGACGAAGACCAAGGCACGCGCGAAGAAGGCCGTCAAGGAGATCGCCGCCGACCTGATCAAGCTCTACAGCGCCCGCATGGCCGCCCCCGGCCACGCCTTCGGCACCGACACGCCCTGGCAGCGCGAGCTGGAGGACGCCTTCCCCTACGCGGAGACCCCCGACCAGCTCACCACCATCGCCGAGGTCAAGGACGACATGGAGAAGTCGGTCCCCATGGACCGCCTGATCTGCGGCGACGTCGGCTACGGCAAGACCGAGATCGCGGTGCGGGCCGCCTTCAAGGCCGTACAGGACGGCAAGCAGGTCGCCGTCCTCGTGCCCACGACCCTGCTGGTGCAGCAGCACTTCGGCACGTTCTCCGAGCGGTACGGGCAGTTCCCGGTGAGTGTGAAGGCGCTGTCCCGCTTCCAGACCGACACCGAGGCCAAGGCCGTCCTCGAGGGCCTGAAGGACGGCGCGGTGGACGTCGTCATCGGCACCCACCGCCTGTTCTCCTCCGAGACGAAGTTCAAGGACCTCGGACTGGTCATCGTGGACGAGGAACAGCGCTTCGGCGTCGAGCACAAGGAGCAACTGAAGAAGCTCCGCGCCAACGTCGACGTGCTGACCATGTCCGCGACCCCGATCCCGCGCACCCTGGAGATGGCGGTCACCGGCATCCGTGAGATGTCCACGATCACCACGCCGCCGGAGGAGCGCCACCCGGTGCTCACCTTCGTCGGGCCGTACGAGGAGAAGCAGATCGGCGCCGCCATCCGCCGCGAACTTCTGCGCGAGGGCCAGGTCTTCTACATCCACAACCGGGTCGAGTCCATCGACCGCGCGGCGGCCAGACTGCGCGAGATCGTCCCCGAGGCACGCATCGCGACCGCCCACGGCCAGATGTCGGAGTCCACGCTGGAGCAGGTCGTCGTCGACTTCTGGGAGAAGAAGTTCGACGTGCTCGTGTCGACCACGATCGTCGAGTCCGGCATCGACATCTCCAACGCCAACACCCTCATCGTGGAGCGCGGTGACACCTTCGGCCTGTCCCAGCTGCACCAGCTGCGCGGCCGTGTCGGCCGGGGCCGCGAGCGCGGCTACGCGTACTTCCTGTATCCGCCGGAGAAGCCGCTGACGGAGACCGCCCACGAGCGCCTGGCCACCATCGCCCAGCACACCGAGATGGGCGCGGGCATGTACGTGGCGATGAAGGACCTGGAGATCCGCGGCGCCGGCAACCTGCTGGGCGGCGAGCAGTCCGGGCACATCGCGGGCGTCGGCTTCGATCTGTACGTCCGCATGGTCGGCGAGGCGGTCGCCGACTACCGGCGCCAGCTGGAGACCGGCGAGATCGAGGAGGAGCCGCCGCTCGAGGTCAAGATCGAGCTGCCCGTCGACGCGCACGTCCCGCACGACTACGCGCCCGGCGAGCGGCTCCGCCTCCAGGCCTACCGCGCCATCGCCTCCGCCAACTCGGAGGAGGACATCAAGGCCGTCCGCGAGGAACTCACCGACCGCTACGGCAAGCTGCCCGAACCGGTGGAGAACCTGCTGCTGGTGGCCGGCCTCAGGATGCTCGCGCGCGCGTGCGGCGTCGGCGAGATCGTGCTCCAGGGCACCAACATCCGCGTCGCCCCGGTGGAGTTGCGCGAGTCGCAGGAGCTGCGGGTCAAGCGCCTGTACCCGGGCACGGTCATCAAGCCGGCCGTGCACCAGGTGCTGGTCCCGCGCCCGAAGACCGCGAAGGTGGGCGGCAAGCCGCTGGTCGGGCGCGAACTGCTGGGCTGGGTCGGCGAGTTCCTCGCGTCGGTCCTGGGGTCGTAGACGGCGCGGCGAACCCCGTTCGTGCGGGGCGTCGTGAGCCTCGTTCGTGCGGGGCGTCGTGAGCGGGCTCACCCGGGTGCCGGCCGTGCTCCCCCGGTGCGGCACCCCATGCCCCAACTCGCTCGCCGGCTGCCGCAAATCGCCACTTTGGTCCTCATCTGAAGTCGGTCTCCCGGCGGTTACCGTAAGAGGCGCAGTATGGGACGGAACGATTCCGCCCGTGTCCTACGGGCGGACCAGGGCGAGTGAGGGGGCGCACCGTGAGGCGTCTGAGGGGCGGGGCGGTCACCGTGACCGGCGGCGATGAGGACAGGACCGGGGGGGCCTTCGGCCTCATGAGGCACAGTGCCGGAGGGCGGCGCGCCGTCCTGGCGTCCGCCGCACTGCTGGCCGCCGGATCCATGCTCGCCGGCTGCAAGGGCGTTGCACCGCCCGCGGACGGCGGACCCTCCGGTTCCGCCGTCTCGACCGCCGGCGACGGCCGGGCCGTGAACCCGCTGGACAATCCGGACGGGACCAAGCCGGGGCTCGCGGCGGTCACCTCCACCGCGGACCAGGCGAAGGCGCGGTCGCTGATCGAGAAGGTGGCGACGAAGGGGCGCGGCCCCAAGACGGGCTACGCGCGGGACGAGTTCGGCTACGCCTGGATGGACTCGGCTCCCGGCGGCATCCCCTATGCGCACAACGGGTGCGACTCGCGAAACGATCTCTTGAAACGCGATGGTGAGAAGGTGCGCTTCCGGGCCGGCTCGGACTGCATCGTCACCTCCATGACGCTGCACGACCCGTACACCGGCAGGACCATCGAATGGAGCAAGTCCCATGCGACGACGGTCCAGATAGACCACGTCATGCCGCTCTCCTACGACTGGCAGATGGGTGCCTCGCACTGGACCAAGGGCAAGCGCGAGGACATCGCCAACGACCCGCTCAACCTCATCCCGGTGGACGGCCCCGCCAACGGAGCCAAGAGCGACTCGGGACCCGCGACCTGGCTGCCCCCGAACAAGCGGATCCGCTGCGCCTACGTGGTGCGCTTCGCCCAGGTGTCGTTGAAGTACGACCTTCCGGTCACGGCCGCGGACAAACGGATGATGCTGACGCAGTGCGGCGGCTGATGTGGTGCTCCCGCCCCTGCTCCCCCAGGTGTTTGCAGGGGTGTTCCCGTCGGCACAGACGTGAAGCGGGCTACAGATGGATAACGGTTGCGGGTAAGGAAAGTGGCGTGCGAGTAAGTCATTGATCAAGACCAAAGCGGGCCGGTCAAAACAAGTCGGGCTGGTTCAGCAAGCGGTGGTCAAGATCGGTACAAGGCTGTACCTTGAACGCTGTCCACAGCGTGTACACAACAGGCAAGATCCCTTCGTTTTCTTGGTCACTCCCTTGCCTGCTGGAGTCATGCCGTGCGCATCCGGCCCCTTCGCCGCGTCCGTTCCGCCCGCCGCACCCGCCGCGGGCAGCGCCGTGTTGCGGTCTTCCTTCTCACCGCTCTCGCGCTGATGGTGATGGGCCAGACGGCCCAGGCCCAGGACATGCAGTTGGGCGCCATCGAACTGCCCGGCCTCAGCCTGAAGTCGATGGCGAAGTGGCTGGAGGACCCGCACTGGGGCAAGCTCCCGCACCAGCAGTCCGGCACGGCCGCAGGACGGCGGCACCACGTCTCCGCGCAGGCCACCGCGGCCCACCGCGGCAAGGGACACAAGCCGGGCAAGGCGCGCGGCGAGCTGTCCGGGTACCAGGCCCACCACCTCACGGTGAAGCGCGGCCGCAGCGGCGGCGGTCACTTCGACCCCAAGACCAGCAAGCGCAGCGCCACCAAGTCCTCACGCAGCCAGACCGTTTACCAGAACGCCGACGGCAGCCTCACCCGGCGGATCTACAACGCTCCGGTCAACTACCAGAGCGGCAAGGGAAGATGGGTGCCCATCGACGTGGACGTGCGGGCCGGGCCCGACGGCCGCTGGCACGAGAAGGCCAACTCCCTCGCCGTCGACTTCGGCCGCAAGGCCACCGACCCCGCCCTCGCCTCCCTCACCCTGGACTCCGCGCACCGCGTCGCCTACGGCCTCAAGGACGCCGCGCCCGTCACGGGCACGGCCCACGGCTCCACCGTCACGTACCGCGACGTCCTGAACGGCACCGACCTCGCCGTCTCGCCCACCGCCACCGGCGTCAAGGAGTCCGTCGTCCTGCGCTCCGCCACCGCGGACAACGCCTGGACCTTCCCGCTCGACCTCAAGGGGCTCACCCCCGTCCAGCACGACGACGGCTGGATCGACCTGCGCAACGCCTCCGGCAAGACCGTCGAGCGCATCCCTCCGTCGTACGCGTACGACTCCAGGGTGAACCCCCGCTCCGGTGACCCGGCCACGACCCACGACGTCACCAGCGAACTCGTCCGCACCAAGGGCGGTTACGCCCTGAAGGTGACGCTCGACGCACACTGGCTGCACGACACGCACCGCGTCTTCCCCGTCACCGTCGACCCGACCGTCGAGGACGGCTGGACCACCACCTACGCCGAGAGCGGCAACCCGGCCGGCGACCACTCCTACGAGCAGACCATCAAGGTCGGCTCCTACGACTCCGGCACCCACAGCGCGGTCAGCTTCGTCAACCACTGGGACACCGCCTGGGACTCCAGCGGCGCCACCGTGACGTCGGCGACCATGACCCTGTTCGACACGTGGGCCGCCACCTGCACCGCCGAGCGGTTCGACGTCGCGCTGGTGACCAGCGCCTGGACCCCCGAGTCCGTCACCACCTATCCGGGCCCGTCGAAGGGCTCCTCCATCGGCAATGCCACGCCGAGCGTGCCCAACGCCTGCGCCAACACCGCCGCCGACCGCAGCGTCGGAGACAGGGTGACCGTCTCGCTGTCCGCCTCCGCCATCCAGGGCTGGTTCAACGGCACCAGCAAGGACTACGGCCTGGCCGTGTACGCGTCGACCTCCGACGCCCTGCACTGGAAGCAGTTCGACTCCTTCAACGTCGCCGGCAAGGGCCCGTACATCGACGTCACCTACACCGGCAACACCGCGCCGCAGCTGTACGAGCAGTTCCCGAACAACAACGCCGTCGAGTACACCACCACGCCCGAGCTGACCGCCTGGGCGGGCGGCGCCAACTCCAGCGGCAGCGCCGGCCAGTACCTCTTCCAGGTCTTCGACTCCTCCGGCACCAAGGTCGCCGACTCCGGTCTGGTCGCCACCGGCGACTGGACCGTCCCGGCGGGCAAGCTGGCCTGGGGCAAGAGCTACACCTGGACCGTCCAGGCCTACGACTCCGCCACCAACCTCTACTCCCCGGCCACGCCGTACGCGATGTCGGTGCAGGTGCCGGAGACCGTCATCACCTCCGGACTGTCGCAGAACAGCAGCGACCACGGCTTCGACGCGACCAGCCGCAACTACACGACGAGCGACACGGACGCATCCGTCTCCACCGTCGGGCCGTCCCTCGACGTCGAGCGCGACTACAACTCCCGCGACCCGCGCTGGACAGGAGCGTTCGGCGCCGGCTGGTCGAGCATCTTCGACGCGAGGGCCACCGAGCACTACACGCCCTCGGGCGCGGTATCCAGCGTCTACGTCACCTACCCCGACGGCTCCGAGGTCGGCTACGGCAAGAACAGCGACGGCACCTTCACACCCGGCAACGGACGTTTCGCCACCTTCAAGTCGGTCACCGGCGGTTACACGCTCACCGACAAGGACGACACCGTCTACACGTTCACCCAGTCCCTGGGCTCCGGTGGCTACGGCCTGACCTCGGTGACCGACGCCAACGGCCGCTCGGAGAACCTCACCTGGTCCGGCGGCCGCATCACCAAGATGACCTCCGCCGTCTCCGGCCGCTCGCTCAGCCTCAGCTGGTCCACGCCGTCCGGCGCCCAGGCCGCGCACGTCGGCACCGTCACCACCGACCCGGTCACCCCGAGCGCCCCGAACACCGCCGAGACGTGGACCTACGGCTACACCGGTGACCGGCTGACCAGCGTGTGCTCACCGCAGTCCAGCACCAAGTGCACCACCTACGGCTACACCAGCGGCTCGCCGTACCAGACCGCCTCCCTCGACCTCGACCCGCACGCCTACTGGCCGCTGTCGGAGTCCTCGGGCACCACCGCCAAGGACGCGGTCATCGCCAACGAGGGCACCACCGACGCCACCTACGAGAACGTCACCCTCGGTGCCGCCGGCCCGCTGACCGGTTCCACCGCCACGGCCGCCTCCTTCAACGGCACCTCCTCCGACATCGCGCTGCCGAAGAACCTCGGCAACGACACCGACTCCGGCGCGCTCTCCCTGTGGTTCAAGACCTCCCAGGGACCGGGCGTCATCTACTCCTACGCCTCGCAGCCCATCTCCTCGGGCCAGGCCGCCGGCTTCTACACCCCGTCGATCTACGTGGGTACCGACGGCAAGCTGAACGCCGAGTTCTGGTACAGCGGCGGCGAGAACCCGATCCAGACCACCGCCTCGGTCGCCGACGGCAAGTGGCACCACGTGGTCCTGTCCGCGGCGGGCAACTCACAGACCCTGTACCTGGACAACACCAAGATCGGCTCGCGTACCGGCTCCGTCTCCATCAAGAGCGCCACCGCCTTCGGCAAGAACCAGGTCTTCAACTACCTGGGCACCGGCTTCCTCGGCGGCGCCTGGCCCGACGAGCCGCACTACTCCACGACTGCGAAGGACGGCTACGCCACCTACTTCAACGGCTCCATCGCGGACGCCGCCTGGTACAGCCGCCCGCTGGTCGCGTCCGACGTCAGCGACCTGTACAAGTACGGCACCCACAGCACCAGTCTGCTCACGTCCACGACGAGGCCGTCCGGCAAGGCGTTCGCCGCGATGACGTACGACACGGACTCCACGGCGCTCACCCAGCTCACCGACGAGAACGGTGGCGTCTGGAAGCTCAACGCGCCCACCGTGGCCGGCTCCAGCGACACCTACCGGGGCGCGGTCCTCGGCGGTGCCCCGAGCCAGTACTACCGGTTCGGCGAGTCCGCCGGTGCGGCCCAGGCCCTGGACGAGGTACGCGGCGGCAACGGCACGTACAACGCGGTGACGCTCGGCGCGAGCGGCCCGTTCAGCGACCACACCACCGCGTCCTTCGACGGCAGCACCTCCTACACGCAGCTGCCGAACGGCACCGTCCCCGGCTCCGGCGCCCAGTCGGTCAGCATGTGGTTCAAGACCTCCACGGCGAACGGCGTGCTCTTCGGCGCCTCCCGTGACCCGCTCTCCAACGGCACCACCAGCGGCGGATACACGCCGGTGCTCTACGTGGGCAGCAGCGGCAAGCTGTACGGCGAGTTCTACTTCTCCGGCGGCTCCACCAAGCCGCTCGGCTCCTCCGCCACCGTGACCGACGGCAAGTGGCACCACGTGGTGATGTCGACGTCGGCCACCAGCCAGTCGCTGTACCTCGACGACTCGCTCGTGGGCACCCAGACCGGCACCGCGGCCATGACCAACCAGCCGTACACGTACGTCGGCGCGGGCTTCGACGGCGGCAACTGGCCGGACGAGGCGCACCACAGCACCACCGACAACACCGGATACGCCACCTACTTCAAGGGCTCGATCACCGAGGTCGCCTTCTTCCGCTCCCAGTTGTCCGCGGACGACGTGGACGGACAGTTCCAGGCCGCCAAGGACTCCACCGGTCTGCTGCCGGTGAAGACAGTGAAGGTGACCACCCCTGCCTCCGCCACGCTCACCTACACCTACGACGTCGTGCACGGCGACCGCCAGCTGAGCGAGACCGACGCACTGGGCAACACCACCCGCTTCGGCTACGACACCGCCGGCTTCGAGCACACGGTGGTGGACCCCAACGGCGCCACCACCATCACCGGCCACGACGTGCGCGGCAACATCGTCTCCTCGACGACCTGCCAGGACCAGGCCGCGAACAAGTGCAACACCGAGTACTACACGTACTACCCGGACGACACCACGGCCCAGCTGACCACCGCCGACCCGCGCAACGACCAGCTGCTCACCTCACGTGACGGCCGCTCGGCGTCGGCCACGGACACCACGTACCTGACGTCGTTCACGTACGACTCGGCCGGCAACCAGACCGCCATCACCGGCCCCGCCGTGCCCGGCTCGCCGAACGGCCGTACCACCACCACCGAGTACAGCGACGGCACCAGCGCCTACCCCTCCGCCGACGGCGGCGTGGTGCCCGCCGGCCTGCCGGTGAAGACGACCAGCCCCGGCGGCGCCGTCAACCAGGTCTCCTACTACGCCAACGGTGACGTCGCCTCCACCACGGACGCCATCGGGCTGGTCACCCAGTACACCTACGACGGGCTCGGCCGGGTCACCAGCCAGAAGGTCGTCTCCGACACCTACCCGGCCGGCCTGACCACCACCTACACCTACAACGGCAACGACGAGGTGACCGCGGAGCACGACCCGCAGATCACCGACCGGATCACCGGCGCCACCCACTCCGCGGTCACCACCACGGTCTTCGACGACGACAGCAACGTCCTTACGCAGACGGTCTCCGACGCGAGCGGCGGCGACAGTTCCCGCACCCAGACGTGGACCTACGACGCCTACGACCACGTGGCGACCGAGTCCGACGCCAACGCCTCGGCGGGCGCGACCAACGGCAACACCATCACCTACTCGTACGACTCCTCCGGCAACAAGACCAAGGAGGTCTCGTCCAACGGCGACGAGACGCGCTACACGTACGACGCCGAGGGCAACCTGCTCACCCAGGGCCTGATGTACACCGGCGACCCGACCGACCCGCAGCCCGCGACCCTCCTCACCGAGTCCTCGCGCGCCTACGACCCCTCCGGCCGCCTCGCCTCGGTCACCGACGCGATGGGCAGCACCACGTCGTACACCTACATGGACGACGGCCTGCTGGCCACGGCGACGAAGAGCAGCGCCGACGGCGGCAGCAAGTACGTCCTGGAGTCCGACTCCTACGACGCGGCCGGCAACCTCACCTCCCGGACCACGGACAACGGGGAGACCGTCACCAACTACGCGGTGGACGCGGCCTCCCGCACCACCTCCACCACGGTCGACCCCAACGGGGTGGACCGCGTCACCACCGTCTCGTACACCCCTGACGACCAGGTCGCCACCCAGAACGACCACGACGCCTCCGGCTACGACCGCACCGTGACCGACAGCTACGACCACATGGGCAACCTGCTCAGCGAGACGCTGTACGGGGACGCCTCCGGTCACCCGGCCGGCTGGTGGAAACTGAACCAGGACTCCGGCACCTCGGTCACCGACTCCTCGGGCACCGGCAACACGGCCACCGCCGGCAGCGGTGTGACCTGGTCGGACAGCGCCGCCCAGTTCAGCGGCGACACCTCCGGCAAGGGCGACGTCGTCGCCACCAACAGCCCGGTGCTGGACACCAGCGCCTCCTACACCGTCTCGGCGTGGGTGAAGCTCTCCGACACCTCCACCTACCGGACCTTCGTGGCGCAGGGCGGCACCAACCGAGCCTCCTTCTACCTGCAGTACTCCAAGACGGACAACGCCTACCGCCTGCACACCTCCAACGCGGACACCGCCTCCCCCTCCGCCTTCTACGACGCGGTCGCCCCCGGCGCGCCGGCGCTGAACACCTGGACCCACCTGGTCGGCGTCTTCGACGCGACCGACGGCTCGATGAAGCTGTACGTCAACGGCACGCTGTCCGGCACCGGCACCGACGCCTCCCCGTGGACCGGCAGCGGCCCGCTCTCCGTCGGCGGCACCAAGAAGGCCGACGGCACGGTCAGCGACGTCGTCAACGGCGCGGTGTCCGACGTCCAGGTCTACCAGCGGCCGCTGTCCGCCTCCGAGGTCTCCTCGCTGTACGGCAAGGGTCGCACCGGCGGCACGGTCGGCTCCTCCGACGAGCAGACCACCAAGTGGACGTACGACAAGCGCGGCCTGCCGACGTCGACGACCGACCCGGAGACGCACACCACGACGTACGCCTACGACGAGGCGGGCAACCTCGCGACGACCACCGCCCCGTCGGTGCAGGCCGAGGTCGACGGCACCGACCCGGTGACCGTCAACCCGGTGACCACCAGCGGCTTCAACACCTTCGGCGAGGCGGTCGAGGAGGAGGACCCGAACGGCAACGTCACCACGACGGCGTACGACGCGAACGGCGACAAGGTCTCCGAGACGCTCCCCTCGTACACCCCGGCGGGCGGCAGCACGCCGAACGCGGGCACCACGGTGTGGACGTACGACAGCGAGGGCAACCAGACCTCGGTCACCACGCCGGGCGGGAAGACCACCCACTACCTGTACGACCAGCTGGGCGACCTGGCCCAGACCACCGAGCCGGACAACACGACGCTGCACGCCACGTACGACGCGGCCGGCGACAAGCTGTCCGCGACGGACGGCACGGGCGCCCAGACCCAGGCGACGTACGACTTCCTCGGCCGCAAGCTGACCGACACCACGATGGAGCGCTACCCCTCGACGCGGACGCTGACGACGCAGTACTCCTACGCGGCCACCTCCGGCAACCCGTACGGCGCCCATCTGTCCTCGGTGACGACACCGGGCGGGGTGAAGACGTCCTACGGCTACAACCGCGCCGGTGACACCACCTCGGTCACGGACGGCGCCGGCAACACGACCGGCTACACCTACGACTTCGAGGGCAACCAGCAGAAGACGCTCCTGCCGGACGGCACCTGGACCGAGACGGACTACAACGCCTCGGGCGACCCGGTGCAGAGCACCCAGTACGACCAGCTGAACAACGTGCTGGCGCAGTCCTCGCAGGAGTACGACGGCAACGGCAACGTCACCGCGATCACCGACGCGCGGGGCCACACCAGCCACTTCACGTACGACGCGGCGGGCACCATCACCCAGGAGGTGCAGCCGGTCGACGACAGCACGTCGATCACGACGAGCTTCGGCTACGACGCCGCCGGGAACCGCACCCGGTTCACGGACGGCCGCGGCAACTCCTGGCACTACACGTACACGCCGCGGGGCCAGCAGGAGAAGGTCGTCGAGCCGACGACGGCGCAGTACACGTCGGCGGCGGACTCGACCACGACCTACGCCTACGACGCGGACGGCCAGCTGACGAACGTCACCCTGCCCGGCGGCGTGAGCACGTCCATGTCGTACGACTCGGTCGGCCAGCTGAAGTCGATGTCGGGCACGGGCGCCGACGCGGCGACCGCGACCCGCCACTTCACCTATGACTCCGACGGCCGGGTGCTGTCGGCGGACACGGACGCGGCGGGCATCACGGGCGCGGCGGACCACCAGGCGGCCACGCACGACACGTTCACCTACGACGACCGCAGCGATGTGCTGTCGACGTCGGGTTCGGCCGGCACCTCCAGCTTCACCTACAACGACGACGGCTCGATGCTGTCCCGCACGGACGCGGCGGGCACGACGAACTACGGCTACGACTCGGCGGGCCGCCTGTCGTCGCTGAACGACGCCGCGACCGGCACGCAACTGACGTACTCCTACGGCAAGCTGAACGAGCTGACGTCGATCAAGTACGGCTCCACCGGCCAGACCCGGGCGTTCACCTACAACGCCGCGCACGAACTGACCGGCGACACCCTGACCCAGGGATCGTCGACGCTGGCGAGCTTCACCTACGGCTACGACAAGAACGGCAACCTGACGTCGAAGACGACGACGGGCGTGTCGGGCGCGTCGGCCAACACCTACACCTACGACTACGCGAACCGCCTGACGTCCTGGAACAACGGCACGACGACGACGAGTTACGCGTACGACGCCTCCGGCAACCGCATCCGCAACGGCTCGGACGTCTACACGTACGACGCGCGCGACGAGCTGACCTCGGACGGCACGCACAGCTACTCCTACTCGGCGCGCGGCACGATGACGCAGGACTCGTCGGTGTCGGGCACGGTGTCCTTCAAGGCCGACGCGTTCGGCGACCAGATCGTGGCCGGCACCCAGTCGTACACGCTGGACGCTACGGGCCGGAACATCACGGACACGGACACGGCGGACAGCTCCTCGCGCACCTTCCAGTACTCGGGGGCGTCGAACACGGTCGCCTCGGACGGTGAGGACACCTACACCTACGACCCGTCCGGGGGCGTGATCGGCATCAAGCCCGCGTCCGGCGGGTCCGGCGTCCTGGCCCTGACGGACCAGCACGACGACGTGGTCGGCACCTTCACCTCGGGCGCCACGGCACTGGCGGGTTCGGCGTCGTACTCGCCGCTGGGCAAGGTGATCTCCCCGACCGACACGATCACGGGCCACCTGGGCTTCCAGTCCGGCTGGACCGAACCGGGCACGGGTGACGTCGGCACGGCATCACGCTGGTACGACCCCGGCACGGGGCAGTTCCTGAACAAGGACAGCATGTCGCTGGACGCGGTGCCGAACTCGGTGTCGGCGAACCCGTTCGCCTACGTCGACGACAACCCGATGGCGGGCACGGACGAGTCGGGCAACTGCTCCTGGTACGACGTGGTCTGCGGAGTGAAGAAGGCCGCGAGCCACGTGTCCCACGCCTGGCACGCGGTCAAGCGCGCGGCGACGCACCTGTACCACCGGGCCAAGGCCGCGGTGCACCGTGCGATCCAGAGGGTGAAGCACGTGGCCCGCAAGTTCGTGCACCACGTGGTGGACGTGTACCGGGCCACGGTCCGCTACGCCCGGCACATCTACCACTACGCGGTCAGACACGTCCGACGCTTCTATCACCGGGTCGTCCATGCGGTGCACTCGGCGTACCACAGGCTCTCGCGTGTGGTGCACCGTGTGGTGCACGCGGTCAAGTCGATCGCGCACAAGATCGCCCACGTGGTGAGGAAGGCCGCGCACGCGGTCGCCCACGCGGCCCGCACCGCGTACCACGCGACGGTGTCGGCGGTGAAGACGGCGGCGAAGTTCGTCAAGCACCATGCCGCGGCGATCACCTCGATGGTGGTCTCCACAGCGGTGTTCGCGGGCTGCGAGGCCCTGACGGCCGGCGTCGGCTCCATAGGCTGCGCGGCCGCGGCGGGCGCGGCCGGCTCCCTGGTGGAACAGGGCTTCAAGTGTGCCGAGGACGGCGGCGGCGACTGCAGCGCGTCCGCGTTCGCGACATCGGCGGTCACCGGCGCGGTCTCGGGCGCCCTCGGCGGCGCCCTGGGCGAGATAGGCGGCAGCCTCCTCGCCAAGGCGGCCCCGAAGGCGATGGAGGCGGTCGGCGGGCTGTTCGGCAAGGGTGCGACGGAAGCGGCGGAATCGGGGGCGTCGGACGCGACGGACACGGCGGCTTCGGAGGCGGAGTCGGAGGCGGCGGGGACGAACGCGCAGTCGCATTCGAATGAGCCGGCGGAAGAGGCGGGTGGTCAGAAGCCGGACTGTGAGGGCGGCAAACCGCACAGCTTCACCGGCTCGACCCAGGTCCTGATGGCCGACGGCACGACGAAGGCCATCGACGAGATCAAGGTGGGCGATACGATCGCCAACTCGGTGCCGGGAGTTGCGGGGACGGAGGCGCACAAGGTCACCGCGGTGATCGTGACGTACACCGACCACGACTTCGTGGACCTGACGGTCAAGAAGACGTCGGAGTCGGTGGCTGAAGGTGCGGCCAAGTCCACGCTGAAGTCGGGGGCCAAGTCCCTGGTCGGCAAGATCGCCAAGAAGGCGGCCCGCAAGGCGGCCTTCGGCCTGGCGGCCTCGGCAGCGGTGCTCGGTGCCCTGTCGGCGAGCCACCACCACGCCGACCGGCCGGCGACGGCACCGGTGGCGACGGTCAGCGAGGCGGGCTCGGCGCACCACGCCAAGACGGCCCACGCAGTCGGCACGGCGCACGAGGGGAATGCCCAGGGCGCACGTCTGACGACGACGTTCCACCACCCCTTCTACGACGAGACCCAGTCGGCCTTCGTCCAGGCCAAGGACCTGAAGGCCGGCGACGTCCTCCAGACCCCGACCGGCACCGCCGAGGTCACTGGTGTCCGCCTGTACCACGCGCACACCACCACCTACGACCTCACCGTCGGCACTCTCCACACCTACTATGTGGAGGCTGGCGATACTCCGGTTCTGGTTCACAATTGCGATCCTGAAATCCAGGATCTCGGAGCAATGACCAGCGGGAGCCAGCAAAATATCTGGAGCATGAGCTCTCGAGACAAGGGCCTTGCGTTCGAAGAGGAGATGGGCTTCAACAACCTGCCTGCTGGACACAAAGCCTTCGATCACTTCGAGGCTGACACCGGCACTGCGATTAGCCTCAAAGCCATGGACACTGGTCTCAAGAGTTTCCAGAACAAGGGCATGCTGTTCCAGCGACTCAAGAGTGCGGTCGACGATGCAGCCAACTACAATGGCGATTACCGCCATCCAGGTGTTCTCGATCCGGCGAATATTGCAAATCGGGTTGTCTACACGATCGTTAGGTCTGGCACTCTTAAGGATATGCACATGGAGCAAATGTCGCGGGCGGTTGAGTATGCCCAAGGTCGTGGGGTAACCCTCCTGTTCGGGGCCACGACAGGTTAGCTAGCGCGAGGGGATTTGACATGGGTTATGAATTTCATATTACCCGGGCGGAATCCTGGACGGATAGCCAGGATTCGCCGATCTCGCGAGACGAGTGGGAATCCCTAGCTGAATCTCGCGAGGCGCTGAAGAATCAGGGCTTCGTCGAATGGAAGGACATCGGTCCTCAGCCTGTCTATGGGCTTACGGACTCATCGGCTTCATTCTCGTGGCGGCATGGTCGTGTCGATGTCACTGGGCATATGAGTGACGAGGAGTGGGAGTTGGCGGAATCGCTGGCTGCCGCTCTCGAGGCGCGGCTGGTCGGTGATGACGAGTGACGGCCCTGTAAAATCGAATAGTCGCGGAATCGTGTGAACCGTCCGTCAGATTTCCGGCGGACGGTGGGCGGGATTCCCTTGCCCTGCAGAACCCCCGTCGGAGTGTTCATACGACGGGGGTTCTGGGCGTCTTGACGGCAACGCTGATCCGCGACTTGGGTGGATCTCTCGAAGGTCAGACATTCCCAGGGCGCGTGAAGACGTATGCGAATGGTTTCTTCAGCTATCTGGGTGAGAGGATGTTTTCGCCGTGACGGACATTCCTGAAGTGGTCGATCGTGTTTCGCGACTTGATGCGAACGGAAAGCTGATGGTCGGAGCGCTTCTGCTCGTGCGTTACTGCAGCATTCATCGCGATCCAAAGTTCTCTCCGTGGTTCGAGCGAGAGCAGCAAGTGTTGGCGCGAGTGGTTGAGGTGGCGAAGAGTCTGGCTCGCGGCGATGTTGGACATGTGGATCTCGAGGGGCTTCGCGAGGATCTCGATGGCGCCCTCGAAGCCAGTGTCCCCGAAGGGCCGGCATTTCAGACGGAAATCGTCGATCACATGGTCTTTGCAACGGAGGTTCTCGATTTCCTCCAGGCGCCTGATGATGCAAGTGCGCTGACCGCTGCACTCGAGAGGGCTGATGAACTCGCTGAGGCGCATGTAGGGATGGGAGAGGAAGATCATCTCGCTGACAGCTGGGACGAGGTTGATCTCAGCGCCCTGGAGGCCGAGCTTCGTGGGCTTGACGCGATCGCCAGTGAGGATTCAGCCGCTGTCCTCGCCAGAAGCGAGAGCTTCGCACGGGTGTACGCGCGCTTGATCGAGGTTTATTACACCAATGAGGACGCTGGCATTGTCGATTGACGCAATGATCAGTCTGCCTGCTGGTGGGCCTGGCAAAGCTGCCTGTTGCTTTGGGTTTGGAGTCAGGTGAGCTGTTTCCTTAGGTAAGGGCCACACAGGTTCGGCGCCGTTGGGTGCCGGACCTTGGGTTATCGGCGGGTGGGGCCTTGCCGTCGGGTGATCTCTGGCCGCAACGGGCTGGGATAATGAGGGACTTACCCCTGGTTAATGACTTCAATGCGGTCTCACCGTCAGTGGCCTCCACACCTGCCTCCAGCTCCGTTATGGCCCGAATCAGTGGTGGCGAGATATGTTTCCTCAGGACGGCAGCGAAGTCATTGTCTCCTGTGAGCCGGCAAGTGCGCGGGTCGTCGCCGTGAACTCGCGGTACGTCACGCTGGAATGGCCATGGAGGTCGATCGACGAATCCGCGAATTTCCGCTGGAACGGAACCTGTTCGCTGCCCCGAGGCGAGTTCGATCCGGAGTGGGTTCCCTACCGGCTCGAACCGGCGGTGTCCGAGCTCCGCCCCGGGGATGTCTGCACGTTTTCCATTCCGCCGACGCGCCTGCATGTCGGGCATTACGAGGAGTACGACCCTCCGCGCGACCTGGGCTGGGCTCCCGCGCCCACGGCGGGAATCTACGTGATTCCCCCTGAGCACACCGACCAGGAGGACGCGGGATGCATGCTCTATCTGGGCGGTGCTGATCCCATCCGCTTGGAGCCGATCGAGGACTGAGGGCTGGCGACCGCCGTCACCGGCGCGTTCCTCACCGGGTCACCGGCAGAGCCTCCGCCAGCCGCGGCCCGTCACCCCGGTGCTGTACGGGAAACGTGACCTTCAGCCCCTTCTCCTGGCCCGCCACCGTCAGATGGGTGACGTACTGCAGGCCGAGGAACGCCTTCTTCGAGTTGCCCGCGGTGACGTACGGCCGGGGCAGGTTCAGCACGAGCGGGCCCGGCTTTCCGCCGCGGTTGCCGTCGAAGAAGAGGATCCGCTGGTCGGTCAGGACCATGTACAGCGGGCGCGGCCTGACGGTCGCGACGACCGTGCCCGCGGTGACCACGCCGACCACCGCCGCGGTGAGGGCCTGCCTGCGCACCGAGACCGAGCCGACGCCGGCCAGGCTGGTGAGTTCCACCTGCTCGCCCCGCAGCAGCAACGGAGCCACCGCCTCGTGGAGTTGGCGGTTGCGGCGGGCGTTCAGTGCCATGGGGACTCCGGGACTCGGTGGGCCGTGAAAACGGCGATTTCCGGACACCAGGAGTGATGCGCCGGACGGGAAGCGCGGACGCTATGGAGACATGGTTAACCAGAGGTGTCCGCCGGGCCTGAAAATGGTCAAGGAATGGTCGAGCCCGTGCCGCCGACGTGCGGATTCGCCCGGTGGCCGTGTTGTCACAGGCCTCGCCTAATATCCGCGGCATGTCGCTTCGCTCTCCCCTGCCGCCGCCCGACTTCGAGCTGGCCTCCGCCTTCCCGGAAGTGGCTTGGTTGCGTCAGGTCGCCGCCGCGTCGGACTGGACGGCCGTACGCCAGTACGTCGACGGCCTCCCGCAGGGCACGGACCGGGCGTTCGTCGTCCGCGTGCTGGCGGAGACACCCGGCGTCGAGCAGTCGTTGCGGGAGCAGGTCGCCGCCGATCCGTACGACGTGTTCGCCCTGACCGTGCTGGGCGCCCGCGAGGTCGACATCGGCTGGGGCATCAGGACCTCGGCGCGCGCCAAGAACGTGACCTGGGAACAGTTCGCCCGGTTCCACGCCCACCTGCGCGACGCGGAACAGCTGCTCATCCGCGCCACCGCCCTCGACCCGTCCTACGACGCCGCCTGGGCCGAACGCCTCAACACCGCCCGGGGACTGCAGTTGGGCAGGAACGAGGCGCGGCGACGGTACGACCGGCTGGCGAAGTACCACCCCGGTCACTTCACGGGGCAGGCACGCCTGCTCCAGCAGCTGTGCCCCAAGTGGGGCGGAAGCTGGGAGGAGGCGCACGGATTCGCCCGGGAGTGCATGCTCGGCGCCCCGGACGGCACCCTGAACGGCGGACTGGTGGCCGAGGCGCACATCGAGCACTGGCTGGACCTGAAGTCCGAGGCCCGTACCGAGTATCTGCACCGGCCGCACGTGCACGCCGAACTCACCGAGGCGGCCGCCCGGTCCGTGCTCCACCCGCAGTTCGGCCGCCCCCATGGATGGGTCACCGTGCAGGGGGCCTTCGCGGCGTTGTTCTCCCTGATGGGGGACACCGCGAGCGCCGCCGTGCACTTCCGGGCGCTGGGCGGTCTGGCGTCGGAGTATCCGTGGAGCTATCTCGGCAAGCCCGCCGAGTCCTACGTCCGGCACCGTGACGCCGCCCTCGCCCGAGGCTGACCGCCCCGACCCAGACGGGACACCGATGAACAGAGGCCGAAGATGAACCCCCAGGCCGCCGTCCACCACACCGAGGTCGACGGCATACCCACCCTCTTCGCGTACGCCGCGGGGCCGATGCGGGCCGGACTCGTCTTCCGCGTCGGCGTCGCCGACGAGTCGCTGGCCGGGGCCGGCGTCACCCACCTGGTGGAGCATCTCGCGCTGCACCGCCAAGGGCTGGCCGACTACCACTTCAACGGCGCCACCAAGGCCGCGTTCACGCACTTCCACGTGGAGGGCGCAGAACACGAGATCGTCGCCTATCTCACCGCTGTGTGCGCCTCCCTCGCCGGCCTGCCCATGGAACGGCTGGAGACCGAGAAGGAGATCCTGCGCACCGAGGAGTCCCGCCGGGAGCCGGGCCAACTGCCGCTGTGGCGCTACGGGGCACAGGGGTACGGCCTGGTCGCCTGCCCGGAGTGGGGCGTGCGCAACCTGCGCCCGGACGACGTGCGGCAGTGGGCGCAGACGTGGTTCACGCACGACAACGCCGTCCTCTGGATCGCCGGCGAGCGGATGCCCTACGGCCTGTCGCTGAAGCTGCCCGCCGGGGTGCGCCGTGCCATGCCGGCGGTGACCTCCGCCCTGCCGGTCACCCCCGCCTACTTCTCCGACGGCAAGGGCGGCGTCCTGCTGGACGCCGTCGTCACCGACACGACCGCGGCCCGGCTGTACGCCGGTGTCCTGGACCGCGAACTGTCGCGCGCCCTGCGCCAGGAGGGCGGCTACTCCTACACGGCGGCGACCGACTACTCCGCACGCCGGGACGGCTTCGCGACCGTGACGGCGTTCGCCGACGCGCTGCCGGACCGTCAGGACGCGGTGCTCGGCGGTTTCGTCGACGTCCTCGCCGGACTCCAGGTGGGCCGGATCGCGCAGGCCGACCTGGATGCGGTGCGCGGCCGCGCCGACTCGGCGCTGACCGCGCCCGAGGCGGCCGCCCGGCGGCTGCCGGGCCTCGCGGAGGACCTGCTCGCCGGGCGGCCGCCGCGCGGCCTCGACGACCTGCGCGCCGAACTGTGGGCGGTGACGCCGCTGCAGGTGCACGCGGTGGCCGTGGAGGCCGCGGGCACGTCCCTGATGCAGGTGCCCTCGGGACACACCGCCGACTGGGCGGGGTACACCGAGGCCCCGACGAGTTCCCCGTACGCCGTCACCGGACGGCGCTTCGAGCAAGCGGGCGACGGTGGCACCGCCCTGGTCGTGGGCGACGAGGGCGTCAGCCTGACGTGCACGGAGCGGGACGGCAGGCAGCGGGCGGCGACGGTGCTCTACCGGGCCTGTGCCGCCGTGCTGAACTGGCCCGACGGCGCACGCCGGCTCATCGGTACCGACGGCATCTCCGTCGACCTGGAGCCGGGGCTGTACGGCGTCGACACGCACACCCTGGCGGTCGTCGACGCGGCTGTGCCGCCCGCGGCCGTGGTACGGCTGCCCCCTCGGCAGAACCGGCCCCGGCCCGAGACGGCGGCAGCGGCACCCGCCGGGAGAGACGTGTCGTCCCCGCCCCCCGCCCCCGTGCGCCGCACGGCCGGACAGACGGCGGCGTTGATCGTCCTCGGTCTGCTCACCGTGGTCTGTGCCTTCGTCGCCCTCTCGGTCACCGCGTTCGGCAACGATCCGCAGACCGGTGTCGGCGCGTGGATCGGGCTCTCGGTGTTCCTCTGGGGCCTGACGGGCCTCCTCGCCTGGCCCGCGGTACGGATCGTGCGCCGCACCCGCAGGGCGTGAGACGGGGCGGGCCCCCGGCCGTGCCGGTCTGCGGGGCCCGCTCCTCGTCAACGCCCGTAGGGGTGGTACCCGTACGGCTGCCCGGGCGGTGCCGGGTGGATCGGCTGGACCGGCACCGGCCTCGGTGTGCGCTGGTCGAAGACGGCGAACAGGAGCATGGCCGTGGCGATCAGCCACGTCAGAAGTGCGGCCGCGCCGAGCACCGGGTCGCCGTTCCCGCCACTGCGGACGGCCGCCCACGGCAGGGTCACCACCTCGTAGAAGGCGAACGCCGCGAACGCCCCCCAGTCCGAGGGCCGTCTGCGGCGGATCGCCACGTACAGGAACGGAACCCAGGCCAACAGGCCGAAGGAGACCCAGACCAAGGCAGACCAGGCGATTCTCTGGATCCAGCCGGCTTCCAGTCGTCTTTCCATCCCACCCCTCCAGGTTCTCCGCGGCAGAGAGGCGGAGAACGTGGGGAAAGGTTAAAGGAGCGCGGCGTCCCGTCGGTGGGCGGCCGGAAAGGTGACCGAAGATCCGAAGACCGGGCAAAGGTTCCACCCGGCCCTGAATCTTTGCCGCGCCTTGAGGAGATCTTGTGACTCCCGAGGGCCGGGGTTTTCCGGGCCTGGTGGCGGCGTCGGTTACGGTGCGATCCGCTCCGGGCGCCGTGTGCGCGTCAAGCGCCCCGCCCGAGTGCACAGCGTCTTTCGACGACCCTGGCGTGCCGCGCACATGAGTCGTCATCAGGAATGGGGTGGGGATGTCCAGCCATCGGCTGTCCAAGAAGGGCCGTTACATCGCCTGGGCGACGGCGGGCGCCGCCGTCGTGGCCGGCGCCGGGATCGCGGCGCAGGCCTCGATGGCAGCCACGTCCTGGCCGGCGCAGAGGACCTTCACGGGCCACGCGTTCGACACCTGCGCCGCCCCGTCCCTGAGCGCGATGAAGGCCTGGCACACCGGCTTCTACGGCGCGGCGGCGGTCTACATCGGCGGCAAGAACCGAGGGTGCAGCCAGCCCAACCTCACCGCCTCCTGGGTGAAGTCGGTCGACTCGACCGGCTGGAAGCTCATTCCGATCTACGTCGGCGCCCAGCCGCCCTGCCAGTCCGGCTCCAACCCGGAGAAGCTCACCGCCACCACCGCCGCCTCCCTCGGCAAGACGGACGCGGACGACGCGGTGTCCAAGGCGTCGGGTCTCGGGATGAAGGCCGGCAGCCCGGTCTTCCTCGACATGGAGCCGTACGACGTCAGCAACACGTCGTGCAACGACGCCGTGCTGACGTACGTGCGGGCCTTCGACAAGGAACTGCGCGCCAAGATCTACCGCCCCGGCTTCTACGGCTTCACCAGCTCCAGCGCCAAGGCGATCGCCACCGCCGCGGACAAGACGGACCTGCCGGGCAACCTGTGGTACGCGCTGTGGGACAAGCAGTACACCACGACCACGGACTGGCCGTGGGGTTCCACCCAGTTCACCGACCACAGCCGTGGTCACCAGTACATGGTGAACAGCAAGGAGACGCGCAACGGCTACACGATCACCGTGGACCGTGACGCGTGGGACGGGCCCGTCGCGATCACCGGCTGAGCCGGGCGCCGACGTCGGAGAGAGGGACGGACATGGAGGTGCAGGGCATGGAGGCTGCCGGCGTCAGGCCGCCGCTTCGGTCGTTCGCCGTACGGGCGGTCTTCGCCGCCCTGCCCGTGGTCAGCTTCGGACTGCTCTGCCCCCTGCCGTCCCTCGTCCTCGCCCTGCTGCGGGGCGCCCGCACCGACTGGTGGGCCTTCGGCGCGTTCAGCGCGGTCCTCGCGGCCTGGGTCGCCGAGCTCGAACTGACGCCGGACACCACGCACGGACCCGTGTTCGCGGCCGACGTGGCGCTGATCCTTCTGTCCGTGGTGGGCGCCTCGCTGCACGCGTGGAACGCGTGGAAGGCGTGGCCCCGGCGGACGGATCCGAGCTGAGCCCGACGCTGCAGGGGCGTCGGGGCGAGAGCAGAGCACGAGAGCGGGCTGGGCGACAGTGGCGAAGCGGGTCAGACAGGTGGCGCAGACGCGGTCGGCGCAGACGGAGGCGACCGGGCGGCTCGGCGCCGTGGGGCGCGCGGCCGTCACATGGCTGCGTGCGCTGCCCGGGCGCACCCTGTGGCTGGTGGCGGGCGTCCTGCTCGCCTGTGCCGGGCTGACCGCGGCCGGCGTGCTGTTCTTCGGGCACGACGACGGCCGTCCGCCCATTCCCGACACCCGCGCACGCCGCTACACGGAGACCGACGCCTGCCTGCTGACCGACGACAAGGGCATCACGGCGGGAACCACCGCCGCCCAGGTCTGGCAGGGGATGCAGGACGCCTCTCTGAAGACGCACGCGCGCGTGAGCTACGCCCCGGTGACGGGGAAGCAGAGCGCCGGTCGTGCGCGTCCGTTCCTCAACAGCCTCCTCCAGCGCTCCTGTGAGGTCGTCCTCGCCGCCGGCCCGGCCGAGGTCACGTCGGCGCAGCAGGCCGCACCGCGCTTCCAGAAGGTCGACTTCGTCCTCGTCGGCGGGGGGCACACGGGGCGGAACGTGGCCACCGTCGCCCCCGGTGACGGCCTGCGGGCCGGCGTCGCGGACGCCGTCGAGCGCGCGGTGAACGCACGGGAGTGACCGAAAGGCGCCGTCCGGGAACGACCCGTGGCGCGGCGGTGCCCGATGCGCGCGCGAATCGTTGGTCGAATGGGTTGGCCGCGGCCTGCCCACTGCCTACCATCGATCACCGCAAGACTTTGTGCACCGTCGCACAATCTCCCCGTTGGAGGTTTCCTTGCACCGCCGCCGTCGCACCGCGCTCGTCCTCACCGCCGCGATCGCCGCCGCGGCACCCCTGCTGACCGCCTGCGGACACGATGCGCATCCGGGCGCCGCGGCCGTCGTCGGCGGGCAGCGGATCACCGTCTCGCAGCTGGAGAGCCGGGTCGCCGAGGTCCGCAGGGCACAGCGCGCCGCGGTGCCGGACGAGTCCCAGTACCAGCAGGTCCTCGCCTCCACCAGCAGTCTGACCCGGGACACCCTGCACAACATGGTCCTCGACCGGGTGCTGCACCGTGCCGCTCAGGACGCGGGCATCACGGTCACCCCCAGGGAGGTCCAGGAGATGCGCACCGACCTGGAGCAGCAGGCCGGCGGCGCCAAGGGCCTGCAGACCGCCTGGCTGCAGAAGTACGGCATCGCCCCGGCCCGCCTCGACGACAACCTCCGGCTCCAGCTGGAGGCGCAGAAGCTGGCCAAGGAGCTCGGCACGGACACCAGCCAGCCCGCCTTCTGGAAGGCACTGTCCAAGGCCTCCGGGGAACTGCGCATCGACCTCAACCCGCGCTACGGCACCTGGGACGTGCGGAAGAGCAGCCGTGTGGACGCCAAGACGCCCTGGATCCGGGAGGTCACCACCGCGGCGGGCGGTCAGCCGGTGACGGCGTAGCGCGGCCGCGCCGGGCTCCAGAACGGTACGGCAGCGGGGCTCCCGGGGCGCCGGAACGGTACGGCAGCGGGGCGCCGGAACGGTACGGCACGGGAGCGAGCCGGTCCCGGGGACCGGGCCGACGCCGGTCATACGATCACACGGTCGTCCCTGCCCTGTGGACAACCGAATCCGCTCCCCGCCGCCGTGGGTTACGTTCGGATCGTGAACGCATCCAGCTCCGACGCCCCCGCCGCCGGCCCCGGGCACATCGTCCTGCTCACCACCAGCCACCGGGTCGCCCCCGGCCTGCTGTCCTGGCCCGCCTGGCAGGCCCTGCGCGCCGCCGACTGCGTGCTGTGCGCGGACGGAGCGCATCCGCAGCTGCCGTATCTGCGCGAGGCCGGCATAGCGGTGGAGCAGGCGTCCCCCACCGCGCAGGAGCTGGTCGACGCCTGCGCAGGCGGGCGGACGGTGGTGGTCGTGGCCACCGGCGAGGGGGAGCCCGCGCTCACCGACGGCCTGGCCCGGCTGGCCGGCTCCGGTCGCGTCGCCATGCCGCAGCTGGAGCTGCTGCCGGCCTCCTACGACCTGCCCGGTGCCCGCCTGCTGGACCTCGTCCAGGTCATGGACCGCATCCGTGCCGAGTGCCCCTGGTCGTCGAGGCAGACCCACGAGGGCCTCGTCAAGTACGGCATCGAGGAGGCGTACGAACTGGTCGAGGCGATCGAGGCCGGCGACCGTGAGGAACTGCGCGAAGAGCTGGGCGACGTCCTGCTCCAGGTCGTCTTCCACTCCCGGATCGCCGAGGAGCACCCGGAGGCGCCGTTCTCCGTCGACGACGTGGCCGGCGGCATCGTCGCCAAGCTCGTCCACCGTCACCCGCACGTCTTCGGGGACGAGAAGGCCGAGACGCCGGAGGACGTCAAGGCGCACTGGCTGCGCACCAAGGCCGAGGAGAAGCGGCGCGCCTCGGTCACGGAGGGCGTTCCGCTCGGCCAGCCCGGCCTGGCCCTCGCCGCCAAGCTCGCCTCCCGCGCGCGTACGGCGGGCCTCGACGTGCCGCTCCCGCAGGGCGAGGGCATCGGCTATCAGCTGCTGGCGCTGGCGGCCCGTGCCGAGGCGGAGGGCGTGGACCCGGAGGCGGCCCTGCGTGCGGCGGCGCGCGCGTACCGGAGCGCCATCCGGGAGGCGGAGGGGGTCGCGCCCGAGGTGATACCCGAGGCCGGCGGCGGGCACCGGGACGCCGAGGCCCACCCGGATCCGGATACCGTCGAGGAGTGACCGACCAGCCCCACCCCCCGACGGCATCCGCCCCCGCCCCCGCGCTCTTCACCTGGGAGTTCGCCACCGACCCCTACCCGGCCTACGCCTGGCTGCGCGAGCACGCGCCGGTGCACCGGACGCGGCTGCCCAGCGGGGTGGAGGCTTGGCTGGTCACCCGGTACGCCGACGCCAAGCAGGCCCTCGCCGACCAGCGGCTCAGCAAGAACCCGGCGCATCACGACGAGCCCGCGCACGCCAAGGGCAGGACCGGCATCCCCGGTGAGCGCAAGGCCGAGCTGATGACCCATCTGCTGAACATCGACCCGCCGGACCACACCCGGCTGCGCCGGCTGGTCAGCAAGGCGTTCACCCCGCGCCGGGTCGCCGAGTTCGCGCCGCGGGTGCAGGAGCTGACCGACCGGCTCATCGACGGGTTCGCGGCCAGGGGCTCGGCGGATCTCATCCACGAGTTCGCCTTCCCGCTGCCCATCTACGCCATCTGTGACATGCTCGGCGTCCCGCGCGAGGACCAGGACGACTTCCGCGACTGGGCGGGCATGATGATCCGGCACGGCGGAGGGCCGCGCGGCGGGGTCGCGCGGTCGGTGAAGAAGATGCGCGGCTACCTCGCCGAGCTGATCCACAAGAAGCGCGAGGCGCTGCCCGGCGAGCCCGCGCCCGGCGAGGACCTGATCTCGGGCCTGATCCGCGCCTCGGACCACGGTGAGCACCTCACCGAGAACGAGGCCGCGGCGATGGCCTTCATCCTGCTGTTCGCCGGTTTCGAGACCACCGTGAACCTGATCGGCAACGGCATGTACGCCCTGCTCACCCACCCCGTCCAGCGCGAGCGCCTCCAGGAGTCCCTGGCCGGGCGGGAAAGGGACCTCCTGGAGAGCGGCGTGGAGGAACTCCTGCGCTACGACGGCCCGGTGGAGCTGGCCACCTGGCGGTTCGCCACCGAACCGCTCACCGTCGGCGGGCAGGACATCGCGCCCGGGGACCCGGTGCTCGTGGTGCTCGCGGCGGCGGACCGGGACCCGCAGCGGTTCGCCGACCCGGACGTGCTCGACCTCGCCCGCCGCGACAACCAGCACCTCGGTTACGGCCACGGCATCCACTACTGCCTCGGCGCGCCGCTCGCCCGCCTGGAGGGCCAGACCGCACTCGCCGCCCTGCTCACCCGGCTGCCCGACCTGCGGCTCGCCGTCGATCCGGCCGATCTGAGATGGCGTGGCGGACTCATCATGCGGGGCCTGCGCACCCTGCCCGTGGAGTTCACTCCGGCCGCCGGAGACACGCCCGAGAAGGGCGCCCCGGAGGTCGTAGAACCGTAAACATGACAGCAGTTCAACTTTGTGATCTTCACGTGATCTGCGCGGCATTAACTTGTGACAAGTGATCGTCTGCCGATACGTTCACCCATCAGCGTGGCGACGAACAGCAGTTCGCCGCGCGACCCCGCTGTCGCACGAAAGGCATCCGCATGCTCTCCGGGAACGGTCGTCACCGTCGCCCCCGTCAGGCTCCGGCCCTCCTCGTCGCTGCCGGAGTGACCGGCTCGGCCATCGCCATCCCGCTGCTCGGCGCCGCGAGCGCCAACGCCGCCGACGGCACCACGTGGGACAAGGTCGCCGAGTGTGAGAGCGGTGGTTCGTGGAGCGCGGACACCGGCAACGGCTACTACGGCGGCCTGCAGATCTCGCAGGACGACTGGGACAGGTACGGCGGCACGCAGTACGCGCAGAGCGCCGACCAGGCCAGCCGCAACCAGCAGATAGCGGTCGCCGAGAAGATCCTCGCGGACCAGGGGACCAAGCCGTGGACCACCTGCGCCCTGCTCTCCGGACTGACCTCCGGCTCGGCTTCGGCCGACGTCGACACCGGCGTCGGCGGCCCGGGGGACACGTCCGGCTCGGGAGGCGGTTCCGACTCGTCCGGTCTGCCGGATTCGTCCTCGGACTCCGGTCCCGGCTCTGACTCCGGGACCGGTTCCGGCTCCAACGCCGGTGCCGCCACGGACTCTTCCGGATCCGACTCTTCCGGTTCGAGCTCCGCCGGCTCGGAGGCGAGCACCACGCCGGCCCCGAGTCCGAGCGAAGGTGTCACCGGAACCCCCGAGGCCACCGGAACCCCCGACGCGGCCGGTGGCTCCGCCGGGACCGGGACCGCGACCCCCGAGTCCGACAAGAGCGGCAAGTCCGGTTCGTCCGACGGTGGAGGGTCACAGGGGGGTGACAGCTCGTCCACAGCGGCACCCGATGTCGACAACTCGGACAATTACCAGCAGAGTGCCGGTTCTTGGAGTCTCATCGACACCGGAGCCCTCGGCAGCGGCGGACGTCACCGCGGCACGAGTGCGGACGAAAGCGCGACAAACGGTCAGAACGCACCGTCTTCGGGTCGGCACGCCGGCCAGGGGCCGGACACCTATACGGTCCGCGAGGGCGACTCCCTCGCCTCCATCGCCGACTCCCTTGGCGTCCACGGCGGATGGCATGCGCTCTACGAGGGCAACAAGAAGGCCATCGGTGCCGACCCGAACCGCATCACCGCCGGTCAGACCCTGAAAGTAGAGGGCGAAAAGGGCGACGGCTAACGCGAGTTGACGCCCCACTTCGTGACTGATGTCCGGTTTGGTGAAAGTGTGGGATGAGTCTCAGAAGCCCTGATCGTCTTTGAAATTCCGCCGATCGCATGTCTACGGTCAGGACCGCTCGTCACCACGAGCCCCGGCAGCCGCAACGCCGAATCCTGCCAGCGGTTGCCCGGGAACAGTCGTCGCGTCAAGCGCCGTAGGCAGGAGCGGGGGACCCAAGGTAAGCGCCGGGCCCAGCGGTTGACGCTGGAACCGGCTAGGGGTGAAGCCGCACGGCTCGCGAAAGCGGGCGTGCGGCCGGGCAACTCAACCGGCCCGAACCCGACAGCTCACCTCGCAGGCGTCGGTGAGGGGATCGATCCATGCTGTTCTCCGGCAAGGGCAAGCACCGTCGCCCGTCCAAGGCCGTCCGCGCCGTCGCGCTCGCCGGTGTCACCGGCGCCGCCGTCGCCGCCCCGCTGATGGCGGCGGGCAACGCCTCCGCCGCCACCGCCTCCGAGTGGGACGCGGTCGCCCAGTGCGAGTCGGGCGGCAACTGGTCCATCAACACCGGCAACGGCTACTACGGCGGTCTGCAGTTCTCCGCCTCCACCTGGGCCGCGTACGGCGGCACCGCCTACGCCGCGCAGGCCAACCAGGCCACCAAGGCGCAGCAGATAGCCGTCGCCGAGAAGGTCCTCGCCGCGCAGGGCAAGGGCGCCTGGCCGGTCTGCGGCACGGGCCTGTCCGGTGCCGCCTACAACGGCTCCGCCCCGACGGGCACCTCGTCGAGCAAGAGCACGAGCGCCGGCACCACCTCCCGCTCCACCGGCCAGCAGGCCGCCACCCGCTCCACCCAGCGCACGGCCCCGAAGGCGAGCAAAACCGTCACCACCCCGACCGGCAAGAAGGTCAAGAAGGGTGACGGCGAGTACAAGGTCGTCAAGGGCGACACCCTGAGCGCCATCGCCGCCACGCACCACGTCGCCGGCGGCTGGCAGAAGCTGTTCAAGCTGAACAAGGACATCGTTCAGGACGCGGACCTCATCTACCCGGGCCAGCAGCTGCACCTGAAGTGATCCCCGGCCCGGTGGCCGCGCACGTGGCTCCCGGCTCCGAACGGACCCGCAGCGCCCTCACACCCTCACCCCCCACACCGAAGGCTCCGTGAGGGCCACCCCCGTCCCCCGCGGACCCCCCGCCCCGGCGCGTGTTCCCCCGTACGCGCCGGGGCGGGGTCTTTCGTTTTCCCGTTCTTCACCCCCACCCCCCTTTGTTCCGCTGGTGAACAATGGGTACCGTCTGCGTGTCCCTCCTGTCCACGGGGCGGTCGGTCGGTGGCCGACGCCCCCGGGACGGTTAGGCTCTAGTCGCAAGGCACAGCCGTAAGGCACCCGCCCCGCACTTCCAGCGTCACATCCCAAGAAGGAGATGCTCGTGCCGTCCATCGACGTCGTCGTAGCCCGGGAAATCCTGGACTCCCGAGGCAACCCCACGGTCGAGGTCGAGGTCGGCCTCGACGACGGCAGCACGGGTCGTGCCGCCGTCCCGTCCGGCGCCTCGACCGGCGCCTTCGAGGCCATCGAGCTGCGCGACGGTGACCCCAACCGTTACCAGGGCAAGGGCGTCGAGAAGGCCGTCCTCGCCGTCATCGAGCAGATCGGCCCGGAACTGGTCGGCTACGACGCCACCGAGCAGCGCCTGATCGACCAGGCCATGTTCGACCTGGACGCCACCGACAACAAGGGTTCGCTCGGCGCCAACGCCATCCTCGGCGTCTCCCTCGCCGTCGCCCACGCCGCCTCCGAGGCCAGCGACCTCCCGCTCTTCCGCTACCTGGGCGGCCCGAACGCGCACCTGCTGCCGGTGCCGATGATGAACATCCTCAACGGCGGCTCGCACGCGGACTCCAACGTGGACATCCAGGAGTTCATGATCGCCCCGATCGGCGCGGAGTCCTTCTCCGAGGCCCTGCGCTGGGGCGCCGAGGTCTACCACACCCTGAAGAAGGTCCTGAAGAACAAGGGCCTGTCCACCGGCCTCGGCGACGAGGGCGGCTTCGCCCCGAACCTCGGCTCCAACCGCGAGGCCCTGGACCTGATCCTGGAGGCCGTCAAGGAGGCCGGTTACGCCCCCGGCGAGCAGATCGCCCTGGCCCTCGACGTCGCCGCCTCGGAGTTCTACAAGGACGGCAAGTACCTCTTCGAGGGCAAGGAGCGCTCCGCCGCCGAGATGACGGAGTACTACGAGGAGCTCGTCGCGGCCTACCCGCTCGTCTCCATCGAGGACCCGCTGTTCGAGGACGACTGGGCCGGCTGGAAGGTCATCACCGACCGCCTCGGCGACAAGGTCCAGCTGGTCGGCGACGACCTGTTCGTCACCAACCCCGAGCGCCTCGCCCGCGGCATCGAGGAGGGCACTGCCAACGCCCTGCTGGTGAAGGTCAACCAGATCGGTTCGCTGACCGAGACCCTGGACGCCGTGGAGCTCGCCCAGCGCAGCGGCTTCAAGTGCATGATGTCCCACCGCTCCGGCGAGACCGAGGACGTCACCATCGCCGACCTGGCCGTCGCCACCAACTGCGGCCAGATCAAGACCGGCGCCCCGGCCCGCTCCGAGCGCGTCGCCAAGTACAACCAGCTGCTGCGCATCGAGGAGATCCTCGACGACGCCGCGGTGTACGCGGGCCGCTCGGCCTTCCCCCGCTTCAAGGGCTGAGCCGACCCGGGCCACGTCTTAGCCAGTCGTACGTACGTCCCCGGATCCGGTCCCGTACCGTGTCCGGGGACGTACGCACGTGAAAGGGGAGGCGGAGAGCCGATGGCCGTGAAGAACCGGGACCGTTTCTCCACCGCGACCAGACTGCGGCTGCTCGGTGAGCAGACGGCGGCCCGGGTCTACCGCTCCCAGACCAGACGGCAGGCCCGCCGCTCCCGGCTCACCGGCCGGGCGGCGCTGCTGGCGCTGGTGCTGTGCTCGATGATCGTCGCCCTCGCCTATCCGATGCGGCAGTACGTCTCCCAGCGCGCGCAGATCTCCGACCTGCAACGGCAGCAGGAGCAGGACCGCAAGCGGGTCGAGCAGCTGCGCGACCTCAAGGCGCGCTGGCAGGACGACTCCTACGCCGAGCAGCAGATCCGGCTCCGGCTGCACTACGTCATGCCCGGCGAGACCGGGTACGTGGTGGTCGACCCGGGCGCGGCCAAGCAGTCCCGCGCCGACCTCAGGTCCGCCCGCCGGCCCTGGTACGCGAATGTCTGGGACGGGGTCGACAAGTCCGACGCCTCCGACCAGTGAACCGACAGAAAGACAGCTGAAGACAGTCATGGAAACGCCTCCGCCGCCCACTCCGCGCACCGAGCCGACCGCCGCGGACGTCGAGGCCTTCAAGCAGCAGCTCGGGCGTCCGCCGCGCGGGCTGAGGGCGATCGCGCACCGCTGCCCGTGCGGGCAGCCGGACGTCGTGGAGACGGCCCCGAGGCTGCCGGACGGCACCCCCTTCCCGACGACGTACTACCTGACGTGCCCGCGCGCCGCGTCCGCGATCGGCACGCTGGAGGCGAACGGCGTCATGAAGGAGATGACCGAGCGGCTGCAGAGCGACCCCGAACTGGCCGCCGCCTACCGGGCCGCGCACGAGGACTACATCCGCCGCCGGGACGAGATCGAGGTCCTGGAGGGCTTCCCGAGCGCGGGCGGCATGCCGGACCGGGTCAAGTGCCTGCACGTGCTGGTCGGCCACTCGCTGGCCGCCGGCCCGGGTGTGAACCCCCTCGGCGACGAGGCCATCGCCATGCTGCCCGAGTGGTGGCGCAAGGGGCCCTGTGTGCAGCCGCTCGAGGCGCCCGACCCGGCGGACGAGCACCCCGGCGAGGAGGGCCGCGTCCTCGACCCCGCCGAGGTCCGCAGCGGCTTCTTCGCGGACCGGCCGATGGTCCCGGAGGGCTTCTCGCGGGTCGCGGCCGTCGACTGCGGCACGAACTCCATCCGGCTGCTGGTCGCGGACGTCGCCCCGGCCACCGGTGAACTGCTGGAGCTGGACCGGCGCATGACGATCGTGCGGCTCGGCCAGGACGTGGACCGCACCGGACGGCTGGCGCCCGAGGCGCTGGAGCGGACCTTCGCCGCCTGCCGGGAGTACGCGGAGGTCATCCGTGAACTCGGCGCCACCAGGGTGCGGTTCGTCGCCACCTCCGCCTCCCGCGACGCCGAGAACCGGGACGACTTCGCGCGCGGCGTGCGGGACATCCTCGGGGTCGAGCCGGAGGTCATCTCCGGTGAGCAGGAGGCCGAGTTCTCCTTCACCGGCGCGACGACGGAACTGAAGGGGCGTGCCGACCTCGCCAGGCCGTACCTCGTCGTGGACATCGGCGGCGGCTCCACGGAGTTCGTCGTCGGCGAGGAGCACGTGGGGACCGCGCGGTCGGTGGACATCGGCTGCGTGCGGATGACGGAACGTCACCTGCTGCGGGACGGCAAGGTCTCCGACCCGCCCACCGAGGAGGAGATCGCCGCCATGCGGGCCGACATCGAAGCGGCCCTGGACCTCGCCGAGGAGACGGTGCCGCTGCGTGAGGCGCGCACCCTGGTGGGCCTGGCCGGGTCCGTCACCACCGTCTCGGCCATCGCGCAGGAGCTGCCCGAGTACGACTCCGCGCGCATCCACCACTCCCGCGTCTCGCGCGAGAGGGTCCGCGAGATCACCGAGTGGCTGCTGCGCTCCACGCACGCCGAGCGCGCCGCGATCCCGTCCATGCACCCCGGCCGGGTCGACGTGATCGGCGCGGGCGCCCTCGTGCTGCTCGCGATCATGGAGCGGATCGGTGCCGACGAGGTCGTGGTGAGCGAGCACGACATCCTCGACGGCATCGCCTTCAGCGCGGCGGACGCGCCGGCGCCGGGTAAGTAGGCCGCCCCGTCGCACTCCCGTCGCACTCCCGTGTCCCTCGTCGTCGTGGTCGACGACGACGGGGGCAGCCGCCCGGATACGGCGGGCCGGTCGGATGGTGCGCGCTGTTGCGCGGCTCTCTTTTACTACTCATCGGTAGCCGTCTGCTGAGCAGGTCGGATAACGTTTGAGCGGCTTCCGAGGCCCCTCGGCGGTGCCAGGGTGATGCCGGGTCGGAAAAGTTCGTGAAGTTCTTCACAAGGAATTTGGCCCGGCTGACGTACGGAAGGCCCCCGGTTGGCCCTTTCGGGGCACGAAGAGGCCTTTGAACATGTTCAGATAGGGGTCGTACGACACCTTCGGATCGCGTGGCGACGAAGGCGTTACGAGCGGCTCACGCCACCGCCCACGCCGAGAGAGGCAGCTCACGCGGCATTGACAACGGACGCGGAGTGCTGCGGTTCCCCTTGCTCGCCATGACCTGCATCACGCGGGCCGCGGAGTGTAGCACAGGCCCTGTCGAAGCTTGTGAAGGGGCGCACGAGCGACCCCCTCGAGGCGGGTGGATACTCGATGGCATGAGCACCACGGAGCGTCCCAGGATCCTCGTAGTAGGCGGTGGGTACGTAGGCCTGTACGCAGCTCGGCGCATTCTCAAGAAGATGCGCTACGGAGAGGCGACCGTCACGGTCGTCGACCCCCGGTCGTACATGACCTACCAGCCCTTCCTCCCCGAAGCCGCCGCCGGCAACATCTCCCCTCGCCATGTCGTCGTCCCGCTGCGGCGCGTGCTGCCGAAGGCGGAGGTCCTCACCGGTCGGGTCACCACCATCGACCAGGACCGCAAGGTCGCCACGATCGCCCCGCTGGTGGGCGAGGCGTACGAGCTGCCCTTCGACTACCTCGTCATCGCGCTCGGCGCGGTCTCCCGCACCTTCCCGATCCCCGGCCTCGCCGAGCAGGGCATCGGCATGAAGGGCATCGAGGAGTCCATCGGGCTGCGCAACCACGTCCTCGAGCAGCTGGACAAGGCCGACTCCACGACCGACGAGGAGATCCGCCGCAAGGCGCTCACCTTCGTCTTCATCGGCGGTGGCTTCGCGGGTGCGGAGACCATCGGCGAGGTCGAGGACCTGGCCCGGGACGCGGCCAAGTACTACAAGAACGTGTCCCGCGAGGACATGCGCTTCATCCTCGTCGACGCCGCCGACAAGATCCTCCCCGAGGTGGGTCCCAAGCTCGGCCAGTACGGCAAGGAGCACCTCGAGGGCCGCGGTGTGGAGATCTACCTCTCCACCTCCATGGACTCCTGCGTCGACGGCCACGTCGTGCTGAAGAACGGCCTCGAGGTCGACTCCAACACGATCGTGTGGACGGCCGGCGTCAAGCCGAACCCGGCCCTGTCCCGCTTCGGTCTGCCGCTCGGCCCGCGCGGCCACGTGGACTGCGAGCCCACGCTCCAGGTCAAGGGCACCGACTACATCTGGGCCGCCGGTGACAACGCGCAGGTCCCGGACCTCGTCGGCCGCAAGGCGGGCAACGAGAACGCCTGGTGCCCGCCGAACGCCCAGCACGCGCTGCGCCAGGCGCGGATCCTCGGCGACAACGTGGTCTCCGGCATGCGGGGCTTCCCGCAGAAGGAGTACGAGCACGCCAACAAGGGTGCGGTCGCGGGTCTCGGCCTGCACAAGGGCGTGGCGATGATCGTCATGGGCAAGATGAAGATCAAGCTCAAGGGCCGCCTCGCCTGGTACATGCACCGTGGCTACCACGGTCTGGCGATGCCGACCTGGAACCGCAAGATCCGCGTCTTCGCGGACTGGACGCTCGGCATGTTCCTCAAGCGCGAGGTCGTCTCCCTGGGTGCCATGGAGAACCCGCGCGAGGAGTTCTACGAGGCCGCGAAGCCCGCGCCGGTCGCCGCAGCCAAGACCGAGGAGAAGGCCAAGGCCTCCTGACCTCCGGTCACCGGAACACCCCGAAGGACCTCCCGCCATCCGTGGTGCGGGAGGTCCTTCGGCGTGTCCGGGCACGGGCTCCCACCGGGGCCGGTGACGTTCCCGGGTCAGGTGAATGTGGCCGGCCCCTCGGCCTGCGCGGTGCCGTGGTGCGGGACCTCGATGCTGTGGAGCACCTGCTCGTAGTCGTGGTCGACGGCGCCCTTCCGGTCACCCGTGCCGACAGCCATGATCATGATCGCCTGCTGGCCGAGGTCGACGAGACGGATGTGCCCCGTCTGGCCGTCCCTGCCGCCGAGCTTCGCCTCCAGGTAGTGGTCGCCGCCCGTGGTGCCGTCATGGACATCGGTGCTGGTCAGCTCGGCAGTGGTGTCGATGATGTTGTAGCCGTGCACCGCCGCCTTCAAGCCTCCCTTCAGGTCCCAGGGGCGGGCCGGGTCCGGACCGTGCCCGTCCAGGACCGAGAAGCCCATGGCCCCGTACCCGGTCGGCACCACGTAGTCGCGGATGTCCACCCCGCTGTCGTCGACCTGCTGCGTCTGGGGTTCTCCGGGGAGCTGGACGGTGATGCCGCTCGGGGCGTCGGTGATCTTCTTCCATTGCGTGGCGCCGTCGTGGTGGCCGGCGGCGGTGACGGGGGCGGTGTGGCCGGCCGCCGGGGCGGCGAACGCGGCGCCCTGTGACAGCACGCCTCCGGTGATCACCGCCGTCGAGGCGGCGAGCAGGGCGAAGCGCTGGAACCTGGAGAGACGGACCATGGTCATTCACATCCGATGGGGAGCGGGGGCGGTCGGGTACGTCATCCATTACGGCCAGGCCCCCCGAGGCCCGTCATGCCCCTGAAAGTCGTGACTTGACGGGGGACGGGATGCGCCGCACGTCTCCCGCCGCCATCTGCATGGCCGCTACAGCTATTTTGCTCGGTTGTAACTCCTTTGCGGGACTGCGCGGGACAGCGGAGGGTGTTTACGTGGTTACCGGCATCCGGGATCTCGTCTTGGAGGTGTGCCATGGCCGAAGCCGCGTCGCGGCTGAGGAGTCTTGCCGAACAGCTGCTGGGAGTCCCGCTCCCCTTGAGGATCCGGGCCTGGGACGGATCGCAGGCCGGGCCGCCGGACGCGCCGGCGCTCGTCGTGCGCAACCGCCGGGCCCTGCGCCGCATGCTGTTCAAACCGGGCGAGCTGGGCCTCGTCCGCGCCTGGGTCGCCGGCGACCTGGGCATCGAGGGCGACCTGTACGCCGCGCTCGATGCGCTGGCGGGACTGGTGTGGGAGCGCGAGGAGGACGCCCGCGGTCTCGTCCAGGCCCTGCGCGACCCCGCCGTGCGGGCAGCGGCACTCGACCTGCTGAAGCTGGCCGGGCCGCCCGTCCCGCCCGCCCCGCCGCGCGAGGAGGTCCGCAGACCGCGCCGGCATCTGCACACCCGGCGCACCGACAAGCGCGCCATCAGCCACCACTACGACGTCGGCAACGACTTCTACGAGATCGTCCTCGGCCCGTCGATGGTGTACTCCTGCGCGTACTGGGAGGACGACGGCACCCTGGAGACCGCGCAGCGCGACAAGCTCGAACTCGTCTGCGCCAAGCTCGGACTGACACCCGGTCAGCGCCTGCTGGACGTCGGCTGCGGCTGGGGCTCGATGGCCGTGCACGCGGCCCGTGAGCACGGCGTGAGCGTCGTCGGGGTCACCCTGTCGCAGGAGCAGGCGGCGTACGCCCGCAAACGCGTCGCCGACGAGGGTCTGACCGACCGCGTGGAGATCCGCGTCCAGGACTACCGGGACGTGGCGGACGGCCCCTTCGACGCCATCTCCTCGATCGGCATGGCCGAGCACGTCGGCGCCGAACGGTACCTGGAGTACGCCGAACAGCTGCACGGCCTGCTCAAGCCCGGCGGACGGCTGCTCAACCACCAGATCGGCCGCCGCCCGCAGCGGGACGAGGCGGCGTACCAGGTGGACCGGTTCATCGACGCGTACGTCTTCCCCGACGGCGAACTCGCGCCCATCGGCACCACCGTCGGCCAGCTGGAGCGCGCCGGGTTCGAGGTGCGCGACGTGGAGTCCCTCCGCGAGCACTACGCCCGCACCCTGCGCCGGTGGGTCGCCAATCTGGAGGACGACTGGGACCGCGCGGTCCGCCTCGCCGGCCCCGGCCGCGCCCGCGTCTGGCGGCTGTACATGGCCGCCTCGGCGCTCGCCTTCGAACACAACCGGATCGGCGTCAACCAGGTCCTGGCGGTCCGCACCCCGGACTCGGGCACCTCCGGGCTGCCGCTGCGCACCCGCACCTGGAACACCTGACCGCCGGCACGGGACGAGGGGCCCCGCTCCGGTGACGGAACGGGACCCCTCGCGGTGCCGTACGGCTACTCGGCCTTGATCGCCGCCAGCATGTTCAGCCGGGCCGCGCGCCGGGCCGGCCACAGGGCGGCCAGGACACCGACCACCCCCGCCAGCAGCAGGAAGACCGCCATCCGGCCCCACGGCAGGACCAGTTCGTACGTGGGCATCTTCGTGCCCAGCAGCTGTCCGGCCGCCCAGCCGAAGAACACGCCCAGACCGATGCCGAGCACCCCGCCGAACAGGGAGATCACCAGGGACTCCAGGCGGACCACGCGCTTGACCGCCTTGCGGTCCAGACCGATCGCGCGGAGCATGCCGATCTCCTGGGAGCGTTCGAAGACCGACATGGCCAGCGTGTTGATGACACCGAGGACCGCGACGATCACCGCCATGCCGAGCAGGCCGTAGACCATGTTGAGCATCAGCGTGAACATCTTCGCGATGTCGTTGGAGATGTCCTGCTTGTCCTGGATCTTGATCGCCGGGTTGTCGTCGAGGGCCTTGGCGAGCCGGTCCTTGGCCGCACTCGTGGCACCGCCCGCCGTCTTGACCATGACCTGCATGTCGGCCGGGTCCTTCACGTGCGGGGTGAGGACCTGCTCGTCGAGGATGATCCCGTTGATCATGTCGTTGCCCTCGTAGACACCGGCGACCGTCAGGGTGTTCGCCCTGCCGTCCTCGAAGTGCGCGGTGAAGTGCGAACCGGACGTCCAGCCGTGGCTCTTGGCGAGGTCCTTGTCCACGACGATGCGGCTGCCGCCGACGGTGAACGAGCCGTCGTCCACCTTCAGGTCGGTCAGCTTCGCGATGGACGAGCCGTCGACGCCGGTCAGGTACTCGGTGTCGCCGTCGATGCGGGCCGGCGCGTTGCGCAGCGGACTGCTGGCGGTGACGCCGTCGGTGGCCGCGAGTTTCCTGGCCACGTCCGGGGAGAGCGGGGAGCGGTTGGCCATCGAGACGACGTAGTCCGCGCGGATCGCCGAGGAGGCCATCTTGTCGATGGCGGTCTGCAGGCTGCCCGCCATCACCGTCATACCGGTGATCAGCGTCAGACCGATCATCAGCGCGGAGGCGGTGGCCGCCGTACGGCGCGGGTTGCGCACCGAGTTCTGGCGGGCCAGCCTGCCCGAGACGCCGAAGGCGCGCAGCACCGGAGCGGCGGCCGCGATCAGCGGGCGGGACAGCAGCGGGGTCAGGATGAACACCCCGATGATCAGCAGGACCGCGCCGAGACCCATCGGTCCCTGGGCGGAGTCGGCGTCCATCGACGTGGCCGCGAGGACCACCGCGACACCGGCCGCCGCGAACAGCGCGCCGAGGGTGTTGCGCAGTACCAGCGACTTGGTGGTGGCCTTGGCGTGCACGCTGCTCATCGCCGCCACCGGCGGGATCTTCGCGGCCCGGCGGCCGGGCAGCCAGGCGGCCAGCATGGTGATGAGGACGCCGACGGCGAGGGCCGTGACCACCGTGCCGGGGCTGATCACGAGCGGCCCGTCGGGCACGCTCGCGCCGAAGGAGCCCAGCAGCGACCGCAGGCCCGCGCCGATGCCGATACCGGCGGCCAGGCCGGCCACACCGGCGACCGCACCGACCGCGAACGCCTCGATGAGCACCGAGCGGGTCACCTGGCGGCGCGAGGCACCGACCGCGCGGAGCAGGGCCAGTTCCCGGGTGCGCTGGGCGACCAGCATGGTGAAGGTGTTGGCGATGATGAACGTGCCGACGAACAGGGCGATGCCCGCGAAGACCAGCAGGCTCTGCTTCAGGCTGCTCATCTGGTCGGAGATCGTCTTCGCCTGGTCGCCGGCGAGCTGCTTGCCGGTGGTGGTCTCCGCCAGGTGGGCGGGCAGGGCCTTGTCCAGCTCGGCCTTCAGCGCGGACTGGCTGGTGCCGGCCGCGGCCTTGACGTCGATCTCGTCGTAGGTGCCGTTCTTGCCGAACAGCTTCTGCGCGGTCGGCGTGTCGAACAGGGCGAGGCTGCCGCCCGCGGCGACGTTCCCGTCGTCGGTGGTGAAGATGCCGGCGAGGGTCGGGGTGAGCACCGGGCCGTCGACGGAGAGCCGCACGGTGTCGCCGACCTGGTAGCCGGCGCGCTCCGCCGTCTTGGAGTCGAGCAGCACCTCGCCCCTGCCGTGCGGGGCGTGGCCGCTGACCAGCGGGTACCGGGCGTCCTTGGCGCCCCAGTAGTTGCCGCCGGCCGACTGCCAGTCGCCGCCGACGAGCTTGCCGTCCTGGTCCGCGACGGCGGTGAAGCCGCTGACGACACCGGTCGCGGAGGCGGCGCCGGGGACCTTGGCCGCCTTGTCCAGCGTGTCCCGGGTCAGGTCGGACAGCTTGCCGACCCGGTCGGCCTTCGCGTCCTGGTACTTGGGCCGTACGGCGACGTCGACCTGGTCGAAGCCCTTGGCGGAGCTCTTCTGGTAGGCGTCGGAGATGGTGTTGGTGAAGACGAGCGTCCCGGAGACGAAGGCCACGCCGAGCATCACGGCGAGCACGGTCATCAGCAGCCGGGCCTTGTGCGCGAGGACGTTGCGCAGGGCGGTGCGGAACATCAGCTGGTACGGCCCTTCGCGTCGAACTGCTTCATCAGGTCGAGGACGGAGTCGGCCGTCGGGCCGTACATCTCGTCGACGATCCGGCCGTCCGCGAGGAAGACCACGCGGTCGGCGTACGCGGCGGCCACCGGGTCGTGGGTCACCATGACGACGGTCTGGCCGAGTTCGCGCACGGAGTTGCGCAGGAAGCCGAGGACCTCGGCGCCGGAGCGCGAGTCGAGGTTTCCGGTCGGCTCGTCACCGAAGATGATCTCGGGCTTGGAGGCGAGGGCGCGGGCGACGGCCACGCGCTGCTGCTGGCCGCCGGAGAGCTGCGACGGCCGGTGGCTGAGCCGCCCGGACAGGCCCACCATCTGGATGACCTGGTCGAGCCAGGCCTTGTCCGGCTTCCGCCCGGCGATGTCCATCGGCAGGGTGATGTTCTCCAGGGCGGTCAGCGTGGGGAGCAGGTTGAAGGCCTGGAAGATGAAGCCGATCTTGTCCCGGCGCAGCTTGGTGAGCTGTTTGTCCTTCAGGGAGCCCAGTTCGGTGTCGCCGATGCGCACCGAACCCGAGGAAAAGGTGTCGAGACCGGCCACGCAGTGCATCAGCGTGGACTTGCCGGAGCCGGACGGGCCCATGATCGCGGTGAACTCGGCCTGCCGGAAGTCGACGGAGACCCGGTCCAGGGCGACCACCCGGGTCTCACCCTGCCCGTAGATCTTCGACAGCTCCGTGGCGCGTGCGGCCACGGCGGTGGTCCGGTCGGCGGTGGGTGTGGTGGTCACGGGACGGTGCTCCTGTCGGGACGACGTGTGTTCCATGGGGACCGTTCCATCGTCCCGGCGCGGCGGGCGCGTGTAGTCAGTCGCTGTTCCGGTTCCTGGGGGCGACTCGGGTCGGACGGGCTGGGCCCGTGTCATACCTGGGGAGGACGGCCGACCCTGAGAGCGGCTTGATCGAACCGTTCTCGAACGGTGGTCGAGAACGGGTGGAACACCCTCGTTCTGGCGGTGAAATTCCGTCATTCCGCGTACGGCCGCAACCACGTCCCGTCACGCTGTTGGCAAGTGCGGATGGCCCGTTCCACGGGCTGATGCACCCTCAGACGTCAATAAAATAAGACAACATCGGTCCACCCTTCCGCTGTTCGGGGGATGCGTCCCGATAGGCTCGAACCTCGAAGCGGAGCCCATGGCCTGCCCGGATGGTGGAATGCAGACACGGCGAGCTTAAACCTCGCTGCCCCTTCGCGGGCGTGCCGGTTCAAGTCCGGCTCCGGGCACCACTTCGTCTGCGACGCGGCGTGCGGGCCACCCTCGGGAGTGCTCCGACAGCGACCCGCCGGCTGCCGTTCCGGTTGCCATCGCCTCACCAGACCCGCCGATGGCGGCCGTTCACCCACTAGCTTCGAGCGTGGGAATCCGCCCGCCACAAACCCGCGGGACGCCCGGACGAGGGCCGCAGAGGGCGACCGGCAGAATGGGTCGCCCTGGCCGGACCGGAGGCGGAGATGAGCGCAGTGGAGAGTGGCGGCGCGCCGGCGCGCCGACCCGATCTCGCCGTACCTCGCCTCGTCGGTCGCGACCGCGACCTCGCGTTGCTCGACCAGGTTCTCGACGAGCGGCCGGGCCTCGTCGTGGTCGCCGGTGAGGCGGGGATCGGGAAGACCCGGCTGCTCCACGAGCTGCTGGGGCGGCGCCGGGAGACGGCGCTGATCGCGGTGTGCCCGCCGTTCCGGGAGCCCTATACGCTCGGCCCGGTCGTCGACGCCGTACGCCGGCTGGCCGATCGGGTCGCCGGTCTGCCGCTCACCGGGCTGGCGGGGGCGCTGCGGCCGGTCTTCCCGGAGTGGGCGGATCAGCTTCCGCCTGCGCCCGGCCCGCTGCCCGACGCCGCATCCGCCCGGCACCGTCTGCTGCGTGCACTCGTGGAGCTCATCGACGCCCTCGGCGTCGGGCTGCTCGTGGTGGAGGACGCCCACTGGGCCGACGAGACCACGCTTGAGCTCCTGTTGTTCCTGCGAGCCCGGCGGGAGCGGGGCCCGCGTCTCGTTCTCACCCACCGGCCCGAGGACGTCCGCCCTGAGTCGCTGCTGCGTCGGCTGGTCGCGCAGACCGGCGTGACCCGTGTGGAACCCAGGCCCCTGGACACCGCCGGGACAGCGGACCTGGTGTCCTCGATGCTCGGCGGAGAGCCGGTCTCGGTGGAATTCGCCGAGTTCCTGCACGGCCACACGGACGGGCTGCCGCTCGCGATCGAGGAGTCCGTCCGCCTGCTCTACGACCGCGCGGACCTGGTCTGTGAGAACGGCGCCTGGCTGCGGCGCGACGTCGAGGAGCTCGACGTACCGCCCAGCATCCGTGACGCCGTGCTCGAGCGGACCTCCCGCCTCGGGCCGACGGCCGGTGCGGTGCTGGCCGCGCTCGCCGTGCTCGAGGGGGAGCGGGCGCCGGCGCTGGTTGCCGAGATCGCCGGCATACCCGTGCAAGAGGCGGAGAACGGTCTGGTCGAGGCCCTCGCCGGCGGGCTGCTGTACGAGGAGCGCGACGCCCGGGTGGGGTTCCGTCACGTACTGGCCGCGCGCAGTGTGTACCACGCCCTCGGCGCCATTCAGCGCAGCCGCCTCCACCGCCGCGCCGGGGAAGCCCTCGAGCGGGAGCCGGTACGCGGCGTCGCCGAGCTGGCCCGGCACTTCCGGGAGGCGGGCGACCCGCGTCGCTGGGCGGCGTACGCCGAGCAGGCGGCGGACCACGCCATTTCGTCGGGCGACCCACGTACGGCGTTCGGGCTGCTCCTCGACCTCCTTACCGGCGGTGCCGTCCGCGGCGCGGCGGTGCCTCGTCTGGTGCGGCGCATGCCGTTGTACGCCGCACCCGGTGACGGGCCGCTGCGCGAGCTCGTCGCCGTGCTGCGAGAGACCGCCGCCGGCGAACTCACGCCCGAGGAGCGGACCGAGACCACCTGGCAGCTGGCCAGGCTGATGTTCCACGTCGGTGATGTGGAGGCCGCCTCGGTCGAGATGGAGCAGGCCGTGCCGGGTCTGCTCCAGCACCGGCCGGCCGCCGCGGTCCACGCGATGATGATGCTCGCTCGCCCGGTCGGTACCGCGCGGCCGGCGGCGCATCACCGTGCCTGGCTGGAGCACGCCGCGCGGCTCATCGAGACCCGGCCCGGTCCGTCGCCCGAGGAGCGGCTCGCCTTTCTCATGGACCGCGCCGCCACGCTCCTGGTACTCGGCGACCCCGCCGGTTGGGCGGCAGCGCACGACCTGCTCGTCGAGGGGGAGACTCCCGGCGAGGTGCTGCAGCGCGCCCGGGGGTTCGCCAACCTCGGTGAAGCGGCGATGCTGTGGGGCCGCTACGACGACGCCCGGCGCCGGCTCGAAGCGGCCGCCGCACTGGCCGAGGAGCACCGACACCTGCGCCTGCGCGACCTCGTCGGGGCGACCCTCGCCCACCTCGACTGGCTCACCGGCGACTGGGCGGCCCCAACGCAGTGGGGTCCCTTGGCCCTTGACGCCGACGAACCCGTGCTGCGCGCGGACGCACTGCTGCTGGCCGGCCTGTTCGACGCCGCTCGCGGCGACCACCGGCGGGCACAGGAGCGGGTCCGCGCCGCGATCGAGGTCGGGCGTCCGCGCGGCCCCGCCGACGGGTCGCGCGACCCGTCCGCCGTGCTCGCGCGGCTGGCGATCGCCGCCGGTCGCCCCGGAGAGGCACTGGCCGCCACCGATGCCGCCTGGCGGCTCGTCGAGGCCAAGGGACTCTGGCTCTGGGCCTCCGAGATCGCCCCGCTCCGGGTCCGCGCCCTGCTCGAAGACGGGTGCGTCGGGGAGGCCGTCCACGCGGCCGAGGACTTCGCGGCGGGTACGCGCGACCTGGATGCGCCGGTGGCTACGGCAGCCCGCCGACTGACCGCGGCCCTGCTCGCCCGTGCCGGCGGTGACCTCACCGGCGCCGCCGGACTCTTCGAGGAGGCGGGCGCCGCCTGGGCCGCCCTTCCGAGACCGTACGACGCCCTGCTGGCCCGCGAGGCGGCGGCGGGCTGTCACCTCGCCGTCGGCGAGCGGGACCGGGCCGTCGGACTGCTCCGCGAGGTCTTCGGCGACCTCACCGCACTCGGCGCGACCGAGGACGCGGACCGGGTGCGGCGTACCCTCGCGGACGAGGGGGTCCGGGCCGGAGCGCGGTCGGGCCGACCCGGCTACGGCGACCAGCTCTCGCCGCGCGAACTCGACGTGGTGCGCCTGCTCGTCGAGGGTCGGACCAGCGCACAGATCGCCCGCGTTCTCGGGCTCTCGCCCCGCACGGTCGAGAAGCACGTCCACTCCGCGATGCGTAAACGGCAAGCGCCCTCGCGCACCGCGCTCGCCGTCGCCGCGGTGGAGTCCGGTGACGTACTGCTGCCGGGGAGCGTGCCGCACCCGCCGACTTCGACGGGGTGGCCACCGGTGACCGTACGGGAGTTTCCCGGGTAGTTCTGCGCATTGCCACTTGATCGCCGCGCCGCGTTCACTGCTGGCTCTGGGACAGAACGGAGCAGCCACGATGACTTCTGGCAACGGCGCCGAACAGTCCGGCGAGGAGCCGGCGCTCGGCCCCATCGACGGTTCCCTCGAGGGTTCCTCCGAGGATTCCGTCGACGGTCAGGACACCACCGTCGATCCGGCCCCGACGGCGAGCGCGGACCAGCCGCGCGAGTACCGACGGAAGGCGGGCGTGGAGTACCGACCGGTCTGACCAGCACCCCACTGGAGTCGGCCCGGCCGACGCACACTCCCGAGAAGAGCGATGCACAGACCAATACGCAGATGGGCCGCTGGGATGGCGGTCGCTTGCGCGGTGGCGTCCGGCCTGATGGCCGTCGCCCCGGCGCAAGCGGCGCCCACCCTGGCCAGCGGCACCCCGCAGAGCACAGCGACCTACAAGCCCGCCGGATGCGCCGTCCCCCTGCCTGCCTCCGAGCAGAAGGGTGACGCGCCCTACGCCACCTGCGACCTCATGGGCGTGACCAACACTCACGGCGCCTTGGCCGCGGGCTCGTCCACCCCGCCCGCCACCGCCCTTACCCCGACCGACGTGAGAGCGGCCTATGACCTGCCCACGGGCGGCTCGGGCGAGACGGTCGCCATCGTCGACGCCGGCGGCTACGCGACCGCCGAGGCCGACCTGGCCGTCTACCGCAGCACGTACGACCTTCCCGCGTGCACGACGGCGAACGGCTGCTTCACCAAGCTCGACCAGAACGGCGGCCAGAACCTCCCGCCCGAGGACGCCGACTGGTCCATGGAGACCGCGCTCGACCTCGACGCCGTCTCCGCCGCCTGCCCGCAGTGCCACATCCTGCTTGTCGAGGCCGACTCCGCCGGCGTCGACGACCTCGGCCAGGCCGAGAACACCGCCGCCGCCCACCACCCGGTGGCCATCTCCAACTCCTACGGCATCCCCGGCGAGGGGGGGAGCTTCGCGACGGCGTATGACCACGACTACGACCACCCCGGTATCGCGGTCACCGCATCCAGCGGCGACTACGGCAACATCGTCAACTGGCCGGCGTCGAACGGGAACGTCGTCGCCGTCGGCGGGACGACGCTGACCCGCGACGGCACCACCGCCCGCGGCTGGACCGAGGCGGCCTGGGCCAGGGGCGGCTCGGGCTGCTCGAGCGTCGAGCCGAAACCGGCGTACCAGCAGGGCATCGACACCGGCTGCGCCAAGCGTGCCATCGCCGACATATCCGCGGACGCCGACCCGGCCACCGGCCTCGGCATCTACAACTCGAACCCCGCGGTCGGCGGCTGGCTCCAGGTCGGCGGCACTTCGCTCTCCTCGCCGCTCGTCGCCGCGATGTACGCCCTCGCGGGCACCCCGACGCCCGGCACCTACCCGGTGACCTACCCGTACGCCGACACGAACGCCGGTGACCTCACCGACGTCACCGCCGGCTCCGACGGCTACTGCGGCAACCAGCTCTGCAACGCCCGCACCGGCTGGGACGGCCCGACCGGGCTCGGCTCGCCCCTCGGCGTCGGCGCGTTCCGCCAGGGCCCGCACGGTCTGGTCACCGGAACCGTGCGCGGCACCGGCTCGGGAGCGGCCAACGGGCCGGTCCCGGGCGCTTCCGTCACCGTCACGAACGCCAGCGGCCGCAGCTACACCGCCACGACCGACGCGTCGGGCGGCTACACACTCGCCCCCGCGCCGGGCGACTACACCCTGACCGTCGCGCAGTTCGGCTACGCGACGGCCACCACCACGCTGAAGGTCACCGAGGGGCTCACGGCGAAGAAGTCCTTCACGCTGCGCGCCCGGCCCACCCACGCCGTCTCCGGCACCGTCACCGACGCCTCGGGCCACGGCTGGCCGCTCTCCGCGACGATCACCGTCGACGGCTACCCCGGCGGCGCGGTCCACACCGACCCGGTCACCGGCCGGTACGCGGTCCGGCTGCCGGACGACGGCAACTACAAGCTGCACGTCTCGGCGACCCTGCCGGGCTACAAGACGGCGGACGACACCGTCACCGTCGGCACCAGCGACGTACGTCACCACGTGTCGCTGCCCGTGGACGCGAGCGCCTGCACCGCGCTCGGCTACCGCTTCGGGTACGACGGCACCACCACCGACTTCGAGGGCTGGGCCGGCGCCACGCCGCAGCATGGCTGGACGGCCACCGACGACAGCGGCTCCGGGATCACCTGGCGCTTCGACGACCCGGGTCACTACGGCAACGACACCGGCGGCACCGGCCAGTTCGCCGAGGTCGACTCCCGCGACGGCGGCATCGACACCGAGGAGACGACCAGCCTGGTCTCGCCGGCGCTCGACCTGAGCGGCGATGCCACGCCGATCGTCTCCTTCGACAACTCCTTCATGTCACCCCGCTACAACTCCAACGCCTACGTCGAGGTCAGCGTCGACGGCGGCCAGACCTGGACCTCGGTCTGGCACATGGCCCGCACGATCGCCTACGGCCCCGAGGTCGTCGCGCTCCCTCAGGCCGCCGGCAAGAGCGACGTGCGGGTCCGGTTCCGGTACGACGCGGTCCACTCGTGGTTCTGGAAGGTCGACAACGTCTTCATCGGCAACCGTTCCTGCGATGCCGCCGCCGGCGGGCTCGTGGCCGGCGCCGTCGATGACGCCAACACCGGCAAGGCACTTTCCGGCGCCACCGTCAGCGTGGCCGGCACCCCGACGGCCACGACGACCGACGGCGCCTACGAGCTCTTCGCGCCCGCTTCGGCCGCCGACAGCTCCGGCCGGACCCCGCTGGGGGTCATCGACGGCGCGTACACGGACTCGACCGCAAAGGTCCCCGTCGCCCGCGATCAGGTCACCCGCAAGGACTGGCGCCTGGGCGCCGGCCGGATCAGCGTCTCCGGCGACTCGCTGCGGGTCACCCAGCCGCTGGGCCGGTCCACGACCCAGACCGTGACGCTCCGCAACACCGGCACGGCACCCGTCCACGTCGTCCTCAACCCGCAGGACGGCTCGTACACGCCGGACTCGCACCCGGGGCAGGCGGGCAAGCCCGGCACCGGCGCGCCGGTCCGGCACGTCGGTGGCGACTTCACCCGGGGGTCCCTGCTCGGCGGTGCGACGCACGGAGCCGGGGCACCGACGGGTTCGACCGACGCGATGACCGTGGCGGGCGCCACCGCGTGGACGACCGCCGACGCCCTGCCGGCACCGGTCATGGACAGCGGCACGGTGACGCTCGACGGGAAGGTCTACGCCTTCGGCGGGACCGACGGGGCGAACCTGCTGTTCAAGGCCTACGTCCACGACCCGGTCACCGGCGGCTGGCAGCGGCTGGCGAACATGCCGGAGAAGCTGGAGAAGCCCGGCGTGGAGGCGGTCGACGGCGCGATCTACGTCGTCGGAGGCTGGGACAGCACCCGCAACGCCTCGTCCGCGGCGTACCGCTACGACCCGAAGCACGACTCGTGGTCCTCGGTGGCGTCGCTCCCCGCGGGCGTCGTCGCCGGCGGCACGGCGGTCCTCGGCGGCCGGTTCTACGTCGTCGCAGGCTGCGGCGGCGACTGCTTCCCGGCCTCGCGGGCGGCCTACGTCTACGACCCCCGGGCCGACGCCTGGAGCCAGGTGGCGAACTACCCGGTCACGGCCGCGTGGTTCTCGTGCGCCGGCATCGACGGCCAGGTCGTGTGCGCCGGCGGGACCGATCCGATCAGCGGGAAGGAGACGACGGCGACGTACGCCTTCGATCCGGTCACCGGCGCGTGGACCGCGCGGGCCGACCTGCCCCATCCGAACTGGGCGATGGCCTCCGCCTCTTCCGGCGGGCGGCTGCAGCTGGTCGGCGGCGTCAGCGGTGGACAGCTGACCAACCAGGCCGAGGCGTACGACCCGGTCACCGACTCCTGGTCGGCCCTGCCGGCGGCCAACGCACTGGTCTACCGCGCCAGCGGCACCTGCGGGCTGTACGTCGTCGGCGGCGCGGACGCGGGCAACCGTCCGGTCGGCGGCGTCGAGCAGCTGCCGGGGTACGGCGACTGCGGCAGCTCGGGCGCCGCCACGTGGCTGTCGGCGCCGCACACCGTCACCCTCGCTCCCGGTGCCGCGGCCGAGGTACGCGTCACCCTGGACGCGGGCGCGGTCGACAGGGCGGGCACCTACACGAGCGGGCTGACGGTCGACACCGACTCGCCCTACGCCGTTCCGGCGCTCACCGCCACGATGAAAGTGACCGGCACGCACTGACCGCGGACCGTCGACCGGTCCACGGCCGACCGAACGGGCACGATCCGACGGGGCTCCCGGGAACCCGAACCCGGGGGCCCCGTCCCGGCATTGCGCCGTCCCGGCATTGCCCCGCCCCGGCATTGCCCCGTCCCGGCATTGCCGCTGCCCGGCATCGCCCCCGCGGGCGCCGCGCAGCGAAAGCCGTCTCACCCGTCGTACACCGTCAGTACCGCACCGTCCACCTCGATGCGCCGCCCCGCGCGCAGGCCGTCCGTGCGCAGGGTGCGCAGGCAGGTGTGGAACAGCGCCAGCTCGTCCGCGTCCAGGATCGCGGCGGCCAGGTCCAGCAGTTCGGTCACCGCGTCCTCGGTGAGTACCTCGGGCAGCTCGCCGGAGAGCAGGACGACCGATTCACCGGCGGGGCCCCGGACCACCGCGGTGGTCGGCCCGCCATGCACGAACAACACGTTCCCCCCAAAGAGCCCGGGGTCGTGCGGCTCTCGCTCCTCGGGCAGGACGAGAGACTAGCGGGGGATCTCGGTGCATTCGGGCACAGTTGCAATTTTTCCGGCGCGGGGGGCGGGCGCGGGGCCGACGCGGGCGCCCGCCACCGCTCCGGTGCGGGCGGCGCCCTTCGCTGCTCGGGCGTGGGTGCCCGTCACCGCTTCCGTGCGGGCGGCCGTGACTGCTGGAGCGTGACCGGCCGGCACGGTTCCGGCGCGGCAGGCCGTCACCGCCGGGTCGGGCCCGCCGGTGCGGGTGGTCGGGTCACTTCTCCGGTGCCGGTCGTGCCGAGCGGCCGAGCAGGGACTCGACCAGGGCGGCGACGTGCCGGCGGTCCTCGGCGGAGAGCTGCTGCACGCTGGCGATCAGCAGGTCCACCTCGGGGTCGGCGGTCGGGGCGGCCGCGGCGTCGGCCTCCTGGCCCGCCGGGCTGCCGTAGACGTGGATGCCGCAGGCCTCGGCCGCGGCCCGGCGCACGGCGTCGAGGGACAGCTGCAGGCCCTTGGCCAGGCCTTCCAGGGTGGTGGCCTGGGGCATCCGGACGACCCGGTCGGTGGTGGCCAGGTGGTGGACGGTGGAGCGGGGCACACCGCCGCGCCGTGCCACGTCGCCGTAGGACCAGCCCTCGCGGTCGAGACGCTCACGGATCAACTGCTGCAGTGCGTTGGCCACCGAAGTCCACTTCCTGCTCGCCGCTCGACCGAACCGTCCCTGTCGGCGCCGATTCTACGGTCGGGTAGCCGGGCCGCCGAAAGGGTGATTCACCGAACGGGTTGCGGAGCGGTGCCCCGAGGCCCTAGTGTCCAATCTCGTTGGACAGCTCGTCCGACCAAGTTGGACAGAGTCCGGGGGGAACCTGACTCGGTCCGACCGGAAATGCCTATTTCCCGAGGGGGAATCGATCATGATGGACGCCCACGAGCTCGAGGCCGAGTCCGCGGAACTGCTGCCCGGCCGCGAGGCCCTCGGCCGGCTGAAGTTCAGCTTCGGCAAGACGGTCAACGTCACCAAGCACGTCGCGAACATCAACGCCCACAACGAGTCCGCCGCCCTGAACGACCACTCGTCGTGGTCCGTGGCCGACTCCGGCGCCGGCCAGACCATCAGCGTCATCCAGTAACGCTCGCGCCCCACCCGACCGAACCACCACGAAAGGACATTCACCATGAGCATGGACATGCGCGAGCTGGACGGCGAGTCCGCGGAGCTGCTGCCGGGCCGTGAGGCCCTGGGCCGGCTGAAGTTCAGCTTCGGCAAGACGGTCAACGTCACCAAGCACGTCGCGAACATCAACGCCCACAACGAGTCGGCCGCCGTGAACGACCACTCCGCGTGGTCGGACGCCGAGTCGTCGGCCCAGCAGACGATCAGCGTCACGCAGTAACGGCACCGCCGGGACTACGGCCGCGGGGGCGGACCGCATGCGTGCGGGGTGGAACGCCCCCGCGGCCATGGGGGGACTGCGTGGGGGGAGACCACGGATGACGGTGCTCGACGACGGCACCAGCGCGCTGTACGACACCGGTCCGGTGCCCGGGCCCGGGGGCTGGCCGGTGACGTACGAACAGGTGACGACCGGCAGCCTGCCGGTCGTCGGAACGCCGGTCGGCCCGGCCCCGCGGCTCAGCGCGGGGCTGCGGCTGCACGGCGAGTACCAGGGCTCGGGCTTCACCGAACCGAAGTACATCGCCCGTCGGGGGGACGGGCAGGTCGTACAGCTGTCGCGGCTGCTGTACCTGGTGGCGTCGTCCGTGGACGGCGTGCGCGACGCCGAGACGATCGCCCACCGGGTCAGCGCCCGCTACGGCCGCGAGGTCAGCGGCGAGAACATCCGCTACCTGCTGGAGAACAAGCTCCAGCCGCTCGGTGTGATCGTGCCCGAGGGCCAGGAGGACGACGAGGTCGACGCCCCGCGCTCCGACCTGCTGCTCGCCCTCAAGGGCCACCGGGTGATCTTCGACGAGCGCCGTACGGCACGGATCGCCAGGGCCCTGGCCTGGCTGCACCGCCCGGCCGTGGTCGCCGCCGTGCTGCTCACGGCCGTCGCCCTGGACGTCTGGCTGTTCGGCTTCTTCGGGGCGATCGAGCCGGTGCTGGAGGTCATGGACCAGCCGCTGCTGATCCTCATCGTCTTCGTCCTCACCGTGGCCTCGCTCGTCTTCCACGAGTTCGGCCACGCCTCCGCCTGCCGGTACGGCGGCGCCCGGCCCGGCTGCATCGGCTGCGGGCTGTTCCTCATCTGGCCGTCGATGTACACCGACGTCACCGACGTCTACCGGATCTCCCGCGCCGGCCGGCTCCGCACGGACCTCGGCGGGGTGTACTTCAACGTCGTCTTCATGCTGGCCATGGCCGGGTGCTACTTCGCCACCGGGGCGCAGTTCTTCCTGGCCGCCGTCTACCTCGGCCACTTCGAGATCCTGGAACAGCTGATGCCGGCCGTCCGCCTGGACGGCTATTACATCCTCGGCGACCTCGCCGGAGTGCCCGACCTCTACGGCAAGATCAAGCCGATCCTGCTGTCGCTGGTGCCGGGCGCCAAGGGCCGTGCGGCGCGCACGGAGGTCGCCGGGCTGAAGAGGTCCGCGCGCACCGTCGTCGCCGCCTGGGTGCTGACGATGGTGCCGCTGATCGTCGGCGAGATGGGCTACGCGCTGTGGAACCTGCCCCGGATCCTCACCACGATGGTCCGTTCGCTGACCGCTCAACTCCTGGGCACCGCCGAGGCGTTCGGACACGGGCAGATCGTCGCCGGGCTCGTCGGGGTGATCGGCAGCGTGATGCTGCTGTGCCCGATGGCCGGTGTCGTCTATCTGTCCGTGAAGATCGGCGGCCGGCTCCTGCGGGCCGCGAACCGTACGACCGCCGGACGACCCCGGCTGCGGGTGGCGTTGTGCGTGCTCGCCCTGGCCGGACTGACCGGGCTCTCCTACGCCTGGGTGTCCGGGATGACGCCGAAACCGCTGCCGAAGAAGCCCCCGATCGCACCGATCCTGCAACCCGGGGTGCCGACCGAGGAGCCCTCGCCCAGTGACGCCTCGACCCCGGCCCACGGCGGGCACGGGGGGTACGGCATCGGCGGCGGGGCCTCCACCTCGCCGTCGGCGGTGCCGGGGGCTTCCGCCTCCGTGCCGGGTGCCGGTGCGTCACCGGGCGCCTCGGGGAGCGCGTCCGCCTCGGCGCCCGGTGCGCCGGCGTCGGGGCCCACGCCCGGCGGTCCGACCGGCTCGCGGTCCCATCAGCCGGAGTCCTCCAGCGGTGGCGCGTCCGCGACCACCGAGCCTCCCACCAGCCCGGACCCCGGACCGCCGTCCTCCCCGACGCCCTCGGAGAGCATCCCGGCGTCACCGACCGGGAGCCCCACGTCCGCGCCCCCCGGCGACTCGCCCGCCCCGGCGACGTCCTGACACCTCGTCCACTTCGGGGAAGACCCACCGCCCCCTTTCAGGCGACCGGCTTTCCCCACGACCCAAGCCCCACCGGGAGCCCCCTCCGGCCGAGGAGCCGCCTCCCGGCGGAAGTTGCTCCCCCTCGGCAAGCCACCTCGTCCTCGTCGGGGCCACCTCGTCGGGGAGCCGGCTCCGATCTGGGGGCAACGCCTGACCGGGGGGTCCCTCCGGGGGAGTCGTCGTCCGGCAGGCAGCCACCTCGTAGCGGGCCACCTCGTCGGGGAGCCGGCTCCGACCGGGGAGCAACGCCCGACCGGCGGTCCCTCCGACGGAGTCGTCGTCCCACGGGGATCCGCGCCGTCGGGAAGTCGGCCTCGACCCGGGGGGCAACGCCCCGGGGAGGCGCTCCGCCGGACAGTCCCCCGGAGGGAGTCGTCGACCGTCGCGGAGCCACCCTCCCCGTCGGGAGTGACCTCGTCGCGGAGTCGGCTCCGACCGGGGGCGACGCCCGACCGGGGAGCAGCGCCCGACCGGGCAGCCCCTCCGAGGGAGTCGTCGTCCATCGGGGAGCTGCCCCCGTCGGGGAGTCACCTCCTCGGGGAGTCGGCTCCGCTCGGGAGTCACCTCCTCGGGGAGTCGGCTCCGCTCGGGAGTCACGCTCCACGGGCGGCGGCCCACCAGTGGGCAGCGCTCGGCCGGGGCCCCACGGAGCCACGCCCGACCCGGGGTGTCGCACCGAGCACGCCCCAGGGAGTCACACCCTCGCACGCGGCGGGAGCCGCCGGCTGTCGCCGGCCGGCCGGCCGCTCCCGCCGATCAGCCGCCGGCTGTCGCCGATCAGCCGCCGGCTCCTGTCCGCAAGCCAAGCCGTCCTCCCGAAAGGGAGCCTCATGTACGCACAGGAGACCCCATGAGCAGCCATCGCAAGGCACGCTCCAGCAACCGCCCCCTAGCCCGCCACATGCTGCGCGCAGGACTCTTCGCGGCCGGAGCGGCCGGCGCCGCCGGTGTGGCGACCGCCGTACCGGCCCAGGCCGTGACCGGCGCGGCGCACGCGGCCTTCGCGTCCGATCACGTCTTCAGCCACGCCGACCGGGCCCATCACACCCAGGGCCGGGACTCCTTCACCATCCGTCAGTTCGGCACCGTGAACGCCGCGGGGGTGCGCAACCAGGCCAACGCCGTCTCCGCCGGCTGCTCGGCCGACGACCACTGCCGGTCGGTCGCACTGTCCTTCCAGATCGTCACGGTCGCGGGCGAGCACACGCACCTGAACGCCGTGAACCTCAGTGACGCGGCCAACAAGGAGTGCACCGGCTGCCAGACCCTCGCCGGCGCCTACCAGTTCGTCGTCTCCACGCCGGCACCGCTCACCCTCGACGCCGGCGCCCGACAGCAGCTCGCCGACATCCATCGCCGGCTGGACGCGCTGACCCGCTCCACGCTGCCCGCGTCCGAGCTGAGGACGCGGGTCGACGGCCTGGCGGGCGAGGTCTCGCAGGTTCTGCACGACGCCGTCGCCCACGCACCGAAGGCGGAGGCGCAGCCCAGCGTGACCCTGCACCGCCATCTGGACGGCTGGCCGGGCCACTGACCGCGCCGGACCGTCCCCTACGGCCGCCCACCGCTCCGCACACCTCCCGCGGACGCGGTGGGCGGCCGCCCGTCTGCCCCCGGACGGCCCAACCGGATCACCCCTGCGCGCCGGTCCATTGACATCGGATGTCCCCCGGCACAGACTCGGCGCCACATCAGTGAAGGAAACTTCACTGTGCGAACACGGATACTCGTGGAGTCGACCCGAAGGGACGGACGAAACGATGCGCACCACCGTCGGGATCATCGGAGCGGGGCCGGCCGGACTGCTGCTCGCGCGGCTGCTGCACCGCGCCGGCATCGACTCCGTCGTCCTGGAGAGCCACGACCGTGCCTACGTCGAGCATCGGCAGCGTGCGGGAATCCTGGAGCAGGGCACGGTCGACGTGCTGCGCGCCGCCGGTGCCGGGGAACGGATGGACCGGGAGGGGCTGCGGCACGACGGCATCGAGCTGCGCTTCGACCGGCGCCGTCACCGCGTGGACTTCTCCGGCCTGACCGGCGGCCGGTCGGTGATGGTCTACGCCCAGACCGAGGTCTGCAAGGACCTCATCGCCCTGCGGCTGAAGGAGGGCGGACCGCTGCTGTTCGAGGCCGAGGCGCTGGCGGTGGAGGGCGCCGAGGGTGAGCGGCCGCGCATCCGGTTCCGGCACCAGGGCCGCGCGGACGTACTGGAGTGCGACTACGCCGTCGGCTGCGACGGTTTCTGGGGCGTGGCCCGCAAGGCCTTCCCGGCCGCCCTGTCCCGGGTGTTCGAACGCAGCTACCCCTACGCCTGGCTCGGCATCCTCGCCGACGTCGCACCCTCGCACGACGAACTCGTGTACGCCCGCCACGAACGCGGCTTCGCCCTGCTCTCCATGCGCTCCCCGTCCGTCTCCCGCCTCTACCTCCAGGTACCGGCCGGAACGGACGCCGGTGACTGGACCGACGACGCGATCTGGTCGGAGCTGGAACGGCGCTTCGAGACCGCGGACGGCTGGCGGCTTCAACGCGGGCCCATCACCCAGAAGTCGGTCACACCCATGCGCTCCTTCGTCCACGAGCCGATGCGGCACGGCCGGCTCTTCCTCGCCGGTGACGCCGCCCACATCGTCCCGCCGACCGGAGCCAAGGGGCTCAACCTCGCCGTAGGTGACGTCGTCACCCTCGCCCGTGCCCTCGTCCACGAGAAGGAGACCGGCTCGGCGGAGCTCCTCGACGCGTACTCCGCGACCTGTCTGCGCCGCGTCTGGCAGGCCGAGCGGTTCTCCTACGACATGACGACCGTGCTGCACCCGGCCCCGGACGCCACGCCCTTCGACGCCCGGCTGCAGCAGGCCCGGCTGGAGAGGATCGCCTCCTCCCGCGCGGCCGAGACCGACCTGGCCGAGGCGTACACCGGGTTTCCACTGGTTTAGCGGTACGTCCCGGGGTTTAGCGGTACGTCTCGGCGAGGTAGCAGGTTGGTCATGGAACACGATCACCCGTGGCCGGGAATCGCCGGTCCGCGTAGCGTGTTGGGCAGCACGGCAGGGGAAAGATCCTCCTCAAGTATCATGGTCGGTCCTTTGCCAATCCATTACTCTTGAGCCAAGGCTGCGCACGGCAGCCATGGAGGAGTGAAATGAGGAGCAGTAACCCGGTCTTCTCGCGACGGGGGTTCAGCCGCGACAGCGGTTACGCCGGCTTCAACACCGCACCGCAGGCCGGGTACGCCCAGGGCAACCCGTACGCGCAGAACCCCTACGCCCAGAACCCGTACGCACAGCAGGGTCTTCAGTACGGCGCACCGCCCCAGGCCCCCGCCACCACCGACCGGATGACCATGGACGACGTCGTCGTCCGCTCGGCCATGACCCTCGGTACCGTCGCCGTCGGCGCCGTCCTCGCCTGGGCGCTGCTGCCGGTCACGGCGACCAGCTACGGCCTGGCCGTCGGTTCGGCGATCGTCGCGTTCGTCCTGGCGATGGTGCAGAACTTCAAGCGCACGCCGTCGCCCGCGCTGATCCTGGGGTACGCCGCCTTCGAGGGCGTCTTCCTCGGTGTCATCAGTGAGATGTACAACAGCCGCTGGAGCGGCGCCCCCTTCCAGGCGGTGCTCGGCACCATGGCGGTCTCGGCCGCGACCCTGCTCGTCTACAAGGCCGGCTGGATCCGCGTCACCGCCCGCTACGCCCGCATCGGCATGGCCATCGCGATGGCCTTCCTGGTGGTCATGGCGGTCAACCTGCTGCTGGTCGTGTTCGGCGTCGCCGAGGGCGGCGGTCTGCGCAGCTTCGGCCCGCTGGGCGCACTCGTGGGCATCGTCGCCATCGTGCTCGGCGCGTTCTTCCTGACGCTGGACTTCAAGCAGATCGAGGACGGCATCGCCTACGGCGCCCCGCGCAACGAGTCCTGGCTGGCCGCGTTCGGTCTCACCGTGACCCTGGTCTGGATCTACCTGGAGATGCTGCGGCTGGTGGCGATCTTCACCAACAACGACTAGCGCCCGCGCCGGTCGTGAGAAGGGCCCCGGAGCTCCGCTCCGGGGCCCTTTCGCGTCTAGAGCAGCTTGCGCGCTGCCCTCCTCAGGTCGTACTCGTGGACGATCGCCTTCGCGTGGCCGTACGCGAGGTCGTACTCGTGCCGGAGCCAGCTGACCTTCTCCTCGAAGCGGAACAGGGCGGGGCCTTCTTCTACGGTGCGCAGCCAGTCGGATACTTCACGACCGGTGCAGTGGGGGATGCGGGCGAGCAGGTTGCGGTGGGTCTCCTCCGAGAAGAGCTGGGACATCGGCGCCTCCGAACGCAAAGGGGATGTAAGCCGGTCCTTCACGTCACCGTGCCTGAGCGTTCGCGTATTGGCAACAGTGCGGCGCGTTACGCTCGGCGCGTGGTTGATACGACGCCCTTGACCCAAGCAGTGGATCACTTCGCCGACCGGTTGCGGGCCGCTCCCCAGAGCCGGCTGCAACGGGGTGCCGCGGCTGAGGCCTTGGCCCTGGCGAGGGAGCTTTCCCGCCGGGCCCAGTTGCTGGAGGACCCTGGGGCCGAGCCCCGGGTGATGCCGGATGCGGGGATGTTCGCCGCGGCTGACCAGATCCTTGTCGCCGCGCACGACTTGGCGACGGTGTTGACCAGTGAGACCGAGGTCGCCGAGGCGGTGAAGGCGGTCGAGGAGGCGCGGGGGAAGGCGGGAGTGTGAGGCGCGTCGGCGGCCCACGGTGCGCTGTGGCCGGTCGCATGGTTCCCCGCGCGCCTGGGAGGCTGGTGCCTGCCCCCGTTGCGAGCCACCGTCAGAGGGACGCTATGACGCGGTCGGCCAGGATGTAGACCATGTCCGCGCCGCAGGCGAAGGTGAGGGTGTAGGCGCCGGAGATGCCGGAGCCGCCCAGGAGGTACGGGGCCTCGCCCGACTCCACCGCCGCCGCCAGGCGTTCGGCGGTCTCGCGGTGGCCCGGGGTCATGCACAGGGTGGTGCCGTCGGCGAAGACGTAGACGTCGAGGGTGCCGAGCGGCCCCGGGCGGACGTCGGAGAGCTCGACGCGTTCGTCGGCCAGCTGCTCCAGGGCGGTCACGGTGCGCTCGTGGTCGTTCACGGCCGGCGACTGCACCGGGACGAAGTCAGGGTGCGAGGGGTGACGGCGGCGGGCCGCGGCCAGCTCCGGGGACTCCCCGGTGAACTCGTCGGCCTCGGTGGTGGGCTCGGACACCGGCTCCAGACCGGCGAAGTCGCTCTGCCGGGGCAGGAACAGGTCGGCGTCGGACAGACCGAGCAGGGTCGGGGTGTCGGAGGCGTCACGTGCCTCCTGTGCGGCCCAGAACGCACGCGCCTCGGCCAGCTCCCGCTCCCGCTCCTCGGCGAGCGCCTCGGCGACGGCTGCGCGTATCTGCTCGGACGCGTCCGGGTTGCTGCGGGCATGCGGCAGCAGCGCACGCATGGCGGCCGACTGGTTCTCGGCGAGCTGGGTCTGCAGCTCGGCCAGCTGTCGGCGCAGCTTCAGGACGGTGCGCAGGACGGCGACACCCACGGCGCCGGTGGCTGCCGTGGTGAGCAGCAGGGCGATCGGCATGGCGCTCACTGACATACTCCCGGTTCAAAGTCGACCCCCGACTTCCTACATCAGCTTGAAGGGCGGACTATCCAGCTGTCAGTGCGTAACGTCACGAAACGGACAGGACTTTGCGTTCGTGATGTTGTCACGCACCGCGCTGACCTGCGTTGACCTGCACTGATGTGTCCGGCGGGCGAGATAGGTCACATCCTGGGGGAGATTGGATCACGAAAAGGCCCGGAACCGTGGAGTTTCCTCGGTTCCGGGCCGATTCCCGACGTTACGTGCCTGCGCCGCTACGGACGGTGGGTCAGCTGAGGCGCTCGACGACCATCGCCATGCCCTGGCCGCCGCCGACACACATCGTCTCGAGGCCGAACTGCTTGTCGTGCCACTGCAGGGAGTTGATGAGCGTGCCGGTGATGCGGGCGCCGGTCATGCCGAAGGGGTGGCCGACGGCGATGGCGCCGCCGTTGACGTTCAGCTTGTCGATGTCGATGCCGAGGTCGCGGTAGGAGGGGATCACCTGGGCGGCGAAGGCCTCGTTGATCTCGACCAGGTCGATGTCGTCGATGGTGAGGCCGGCGCGCCGCAGGGCCTGCTGGCTGGCCTCGACCGGGCCGAGACCCATGATCTCGGGGGAGAGGCCGGAGACGCCGGTGGACACGATCCGGGCCAGCGGGGTCAGGCCCAGCTCGCGGGCCTTGGTGTCGCTCATGATGACGACGGCCGCGGCGCCGTCGTTGAGCGGGCAGCAGTTGCCGGCGGTGACCAGGCCGTCCGGGCGGAAGACCGGCTTGAGGCCCGCGACGCCCTCCACGGTGACACCGGCGCGCGGGCCGTCGTCCTTGCTGACGACCGTGCCGTCGGGGAGGGTCACCGGGGTGATCTCGCGCTCCCAGAAGCCGTTCTTGATGGCTTCCTCGGCGAGGTTCTGCGAGCGGACGCCGAACTCGTCCATCTCCTGGCGGGTGATGCCCTTGGCGCGGGCCAGGTTCTCGGCGGTCTGGCCCATCGCGATGTACGGGTCGGGCAGCAGGCCGTCCTCGCGCGGGTCGTGCCAGGTCGAGCCGGTCGACTCGGCGGTGGCCACCGTACGGGCCTCGGCCTCGGCGAACAGCGGGTTGTGCGTGCCGGGCATGTCGGAGCTGCCGTTGGCGTAGCGGGAGACCATCTCGACACCGGCCGAGATGAAGACGTCGCCCTCGCCGGCCTTGATGGCGTGCAGGGCCATGCGGGAGGTCTGCAGGGACGAGGAGCAGTACCGGGTGATCGTGCAGCCGGGCAGGTGGTCCATGCCCATCTGCACGGCGACGATGCGGCCGAGGTTGTGGCCCTGCTCGCCGCCGGGCAGGCCGCAGCCGAGCATCAGGTCGTCGATGTCCCTGGGGTCCAGCTCGGGGACCTTGGCGAGGGCGGCCTGGATGATCGTGGCGGTCAGGTCGTCGGGGCGCAGGTCCTTGAGGGAGCCCTTGACGGCGCGGCCGATGGGGGAGCGGGCGGTCGAGACGATGACGGCTTCGGGCATCACGGCTCCAGTGAACAGTTCTTCGGGCAGGGCTGGTTGGAAGTTACCGCTACGTATGGGTCAGGTCACCCGTGTCGGGGTGTGACACAGACCGCAATTTACTAAGCGCTTGCTTGGCTCCACTCGGCCCGTCGCCCGGCGCAGCGCCCAGGCGGGTCACACGGACGGACGGGCGGGCTCGGCTTCCGGCACCCGCCGCCGGCGCCTGCGCTTGAGCAGCGCCCACGGCCCCCGCGGCCCCGTCGGCATCGCCGCCGTCACCTCGGTACCGGCTTCGGACGCCGCCTCGGCGGCCGCGCGCGCGACCGGCAGGAAGCCCTCGCGCCGTGTCACGTCCGGCCGTTCCTCCTCCGCCGGCCACAGGCCCAGCGCCGCGCACACCGTGGGCAGGACGGCCATCGCGGCCGTCGCGTAGCCCTCCGCCGAGGGGTGGTAGTTGTCCGGCCCGAACAGCTCCCGTGGGTTCGCCTCGAACTCCGGGCCCAGCAGATCCCCCAGCGACACCGTGCGGCCGCCCTGCTCGACGGCCCCGATCGTCTGCGCCGCCGCCAGCTGCCGGGAGGCCCGCCGGGCCAGCCAGCGCAGCGGCTGCTGCACCGGCTCGATGGTGCCGAGGTCCGGGCAGGTGCCGACCACCACCTCCGCACCGGCCGTGCGCAGCCGCCGTACCGCGGCCGACAGATGCCGTACAGAACGGGTCGGCGGCATGCGGTGCGTCACGTCGTTCGCACCGATCATGATCACGCAGACGTCCGGGACGGGAGTGGACGCGGAGAGGACCAGGGCCACCTGACGGTCCAGGTCGTCGGACTGGGCGCCCGGAGACGCGACGTTCCGCAGGTGCACCGGACGTTCCGCCACCGCCGCCAGGCCCGACGCCAGCAGCGCGCCCGGCGTCTGGCCCGACCGGTGCACGCCCTGCCCGGCCGCGGTGGAGTCGCCGAGCATGGTCAGCCGGAGAGGCGGTTCGCCGGGGACGTCGTACGCGTGGCCGTACACGCCGTCGGCGACCGGGACCCGGCCGCCGCTGCCGTTGCCCACATGGCGCCGGGCCAGGTGCACCTCCGCCAGCAGCAGTCCGACCGCTGCCGCGCCGATCAGCCCGACCCCGCCGCCGCCGTACGCCGCTCCGGCCGCGATGCGCCGGGCCACTCTCGCCCTCGACATGTTCGTCATGCGTCGCCGCCACCTCCTCGTAGCCGTACACCCACTCCTTGCCCCGTACGGACCGTGCGCCAATCTCAACGGGGAGTGAACGGCCCGTCCCAGGCGCACGGCTGGCCTTAGGCTGGCGGCACCACTACGAACAGTTCTTTTTGCAGCGACCGGAGACAACGGTGCAATTCCACGACTCGATGATCAGCCTCGTCGGCAACACCCCGCTGGTGCGGCTCAACAACGTGACCAAGGGCATCCAGGCCACCGTCCTGGCCAAGGTGGAGTACTTCAACCCGGGCGGCTCCGTGAAGGACCGCATCGCCCTGCGCATGATCGAGGCCGCCGAGCAGAGCGGGGAGCTGAAGCCGGGCGGCACGATCGTAGAGCCGACCAGCGGCAACACCGGTGTGGGGCTGGCCATCGTCGCCCAGCAGAAGGGCTACAAGTGCATCTTCGTCTGCCCCGACAAGGTCTCCACCGACAAGATCAACGTGCTGCGCGCGTACGGCGCGGAAGTGGTCGTCTGCCCCACCGCCGTGGCACCCGAGCACCCGGACTCGTACTACAACGTCTCCGACCGGCTCGTCCGTGAGACTCCGGGCGCGTGGAAGCCCGACCAGTACTCCAACCCCAACAACCCGCTCTCGCACTATCACTCGACCGGCCCCGAGCTGTGGGAGCAGACCGAGGGCAAGATCACCCACTTCGTGGCGGGCGTCGGTACGGGAGGGACCATCTCCGGCACCGGCCGCTATCTGAAGGACGCCAGCGACGGCAAGGTCAAGGTCGTCGGCGCGGACCCCGAGGGCTCCGTGTACTCGGGCGGCTCCGGGCGCCCCTACCTGGTCGAGGGCGTCGGCGAGGACTTCTGGCCGACCGCCTACGACCGGACCGTCGCCGACGAGATCGTCGCCGTGTCCGACAAGGACTCCTTCCAGATGACCCGCCGCCTCGCGAAGGAGGAGGGGCTGCTCGTCGGCGGCTCCTGCGGCATGGCCGTCGTGGCGGCGCTGCGCGTGGCCGAGCGGCTGGGCCCGGACGACGTGGTGGTCGTGCTGCTCCCGGACAGCGGGCGCGGCTACCTCAGCAAGATCTTCAACGACGAGTGGATGGCCGACTACGGCTTCCTGGAGGACGAGGGCCCCAGCGCCCGCGTCGCCGACGTCCTGAACGACAAGGCGGGCGGCACCATCCCGTCCCTGGTGCACATGCACCCGGAGGAGACCGTCGGCCAGGCCATCGAGGTGCTGCGCGAGTACGGCGTCTCGCAGATGCCGGTCGTCAAGCCGGGCGCCGGGCACCCGGACGTGATGGCCGCCGAGGTCGTCGGCTCCGTGGTGGAACGGGAGCTGCTGGACGCCCTGTTCAGCAAGCGGGCGTCGCTCGAGGACCCGCTGGAGAAGCACATGTCCGCCCCGCTGCCCCAGGTCGGTTCCGGCGAGCCGGTCGGCGACCTGATGTCCGTCCTCGGCTCGGCCGACGCGGCGATCGTCCTGGTCGAGGGCAAGCCCACCGGCGTGGTCAGCCGGCAGGACCTGCTGGCCTTCCTCGCCAAGGGCGGAAAGCAGTAGCGAACCGTCGGTGAACTGCGGGTTCACCCGCAGGGCTTGCGGTGAGACGGGGTTCGCGGAAGTGGTACGAGCGTGTCACGTGCGCGCAGCACCCGCTTAACACGGGTCCGGCACATTAGGGGGTGCCGGCAGGGACGGGAGCGGCTCCCCGTCCAGGCCGGCGCCGAACGGCGCCAAGGACCTCCGGAGCGGCTCCCGGACCTCCATGGACGCCACGGACGCGAGAAGCCCGGCCCTGACCCGGCCCGCGTCCTCCGCGGGGACCGCCGTCGTCCCGCCCCCCGGAAACGGGGGTGCGGCGGTCCCCGCGCAACTCTTCCGGCAGTGGATCGGCGAGCGGCGCCGGATTCCCGGCTCCCCGGCAGCGCAAGCCGCTCCGCCGTCTCCGGACCCGGTCCGGCAGGGACCGGCAGGGCCCGTCGCCGGGTGCCCCGCCTTCCCTCACACCGCTCGCCGAGGTCGTGGTCCTGCCGACCCGGCAGACGCGAACGCGGCTCAGTCCTGCCGGCCGGACCGTTCGCGGCGGCCGGTGAGCAGCTCCGGGTTGAGCCGTACCGCCTGGGCGAGGTTGACGCCGACGATGCCGAGCCAGGCGGCCACCGTCCCGGCCGTCCCCGCGATGCCTCCGGCCACGGCGGTCAGCGGGATCGCCAGGACCAGCGAGATGATCGCGAGCCCGAAGCGCTCCGGCCAGGAGTCGGTGTCCTTCGGGCGCCGGGCGCCGCGCGCGGTCGCCATCTGCTGCTCGGCCAGCTGGCGCCGCACCCGGCGGTCCACCACGTCGTCGATCCGCTGCTCGACCTTCTCCAGGAAGGAGTCGATCAGCGCGGAGTCGTAGTCGGTGCCCAGTTCGGCGTGCGCCCGCACGGTGGCGTCGAGTTCCTTACGCAGGTCCGGGTCCGTCCTCAGATCGCCGTCCGGCGAGTCCAGTGCGCTCATGGGCTCAACCCTAGGGAGCGCCCACGCCCCTGCGCACTGGGGACAACCCCCGGATCACGAGACGCCCCTTGTCCGGCTGTATAAGCTCATGCAGAGTTCTTAGTGACTGAATAGGCTATCCAGATTTCCGGCCCGTGACGGTACTCTCCCGGGTCCACGGACATCTGGAGGGGGAGCGCGTCATGAGCGTGGACAGGGACACGGTGGCGGACAACCCCGCCAACCGGCTGCAGGCGCTCTTCGAGGGCCACCGGCTCACGCCGACCCAGCGCCGGATCGCGCACAGCATGGTCCGGCGGGCCGCCGACGTGCCCTTCCTGTCCAGCGTGGAGCTGGCGGAGCTCGCCGGGGTCAGCCAGCCGTCGGTGACCCGGTTCGCCGTGGCTCTCGGCTTCGACGGCTATCCCGCGCTGCGCAGGCATCTGCGCGAGATCGTCCCCGTCGAACCGGCCGCCGAGACGGGCGCCTTCAACGAGTACCAGCAGGCCGTCGAGGCCGAGATCGAGAACCTCAGGCACCTCGCCGACCTGCTCGCCGACCCGCGCCCGGTGCAGCGGGCCGGGCGGATCCTGGCCGCCTCCCGGCCGCTGCCGGTGCTCGGCCTGCGCGCCGCCGCTTCCCAGGCGTACGGCTTCGCGTATTTCGCCGCCAAGGTCCACCCGGACGTCCGGCTCCTCAACGAGGGCGGCACGATGATTCAGGACCGGATCGACGCGGCCGTCCGCGCGGGCGCCTCCGCGCTGCTGTGCTTCGCGCTGCCCCGGCATCCGCGCGAGGTCGTCGACACCCTCGCCTACGCCAAGGACATGGGCCTGACGACCGTCACGGTCGCCGACTCCGCGTTCGCGCCGGTCGCCAAGCACTCCGATCTGCTGCTGCCGGCCGCCGTCGGCACCGGGCTCGCCTTCGACACCGCCTGTGCGCCGATGCTGCTCGGACGGGTGCTGCTGGAGGCGGTCTGCGACGACCTGCCGCAGGCACAGGCCCGGCTGGAGGAGTTCGACGCCAAGGCCGCCGCCCGGGGTCTCTTCGTGGAGTGAGTCCGGTGAGTGCGGGGCCTGCGCGGTACGGGTATCGCGGCCGGCGACGCGGCCCCGGACGGGGCCCGCCGCCGTACCGCGGCACTCGTCCGAGTCTCCGGGCGGCTAGACCTCCAGATCCTCCTCGATCTTCTTCAGCTGGTGCCGGGCCATCGCCAGGTTGGCCCGGCTCGCGTCCAGGACCAGGTAGAGGAACAGTCCGTTGCCGCCGCGGCTCTTGAGCAGGCGGATCAGGTGGTACTGGTCCGACAGGGTGATCAGGATGTCCTCGATGCCGCCCTTGAGGCCCAGCATCTCCATCGTGCGCATCTTGGCGCGGATCACGTCGGTGTTCCCCGCGGCGGCCACGTTCAGGTCGAAGCTCTTGCTGCCGCCCATCGTGCCCAGCGCCATCCCGCTGGTGTAGTCGACGAGCGCGACGCCGGTGGCACCCTCGATGGAGGTGAGCGCCTCTTTGAGTGCGGTCTCGGTGTTCGCCATGGTGGATCCTCTCGAATCGTTCAACTGTCGGTTGCGGTGCGCACTTCGGCGCTCGTGGTGCGGGTGGTACGGGTGCGGGTCGGTGGTGCCGGGCTGACCGCGCCCAGCGCCCTCCGGGCCGGGCGGGCGGCCCGGGCGGCGGCCTCGGCGGCGTCGAGCAGCTCCCCGATGCGGGCGCCGGAGCGGCGGCCCTCCAGGTGCAGCCGGCCGACGTTGACCCGGTCCTGGGCGAGCAGGGTCAGGACGGCGGTGCGGCCGGCCGCGTACGTGGCGACGTATCCGCGCTCGCCGCGCACCAGCAGTTCCCGGAAGCCGCCGTTCCCGGTGGCGTCGGCGACCCGCACGGCGACGCCGAGCGAGGCGGCGGTGAGCGCCGCGAGGCCCTCCGGGTCGACTCCGGGAGTGTCGTGGGCGACGACGAGACCGTCGACGCCGGCGGCCAGGGCGCCGGTGAGCTGCGGAACCCGGTTGCGCAACCGGTGCAGCTCGTCCAGGACGGCCTGGAGGTCCTTCTCGGACACCATCAGCTCTCTCCTCTCGGCGGGGCGGTGCCGTTCAAAGCGCCTCCAGCGCATCCCTGAGCCTCTTCAGCAGCGCGATGTCGGGGTCGGTGACCGGGGGCAGGGGCGGCGGCGGGGGTGGCGCGGTCACCGGGCCGAGGTGTCCGGCCGCCGCGAGCCGGCGTACGTCGACCAGCGTGTGGAAGGCCTGCCGGCCCAGGTTCCGGGCGATCGCGGTGGCCGTGCGGACGCCGTCCACGCGGTCCAGGACCGCCCGCTGCCGGGACGTGACCGGCGCGGTGGCGGCCGGGTCCGCGCGGATCAGCGGGGCGCTGTCGGCGGCCGGGTCGGGCCACAGCCGGTGCAGCAGCATCCGGCGGCGCAGTGTCTCGCGTTCCAGCGCGACGACCGGGACCGAGGGCAGCGGACCGATCCGGGGCGCGCGGTCGTAGCGGAAGCGGCCCGGGGCGCTGCTCGGTGCCAGTGCGAAGTACCCGGCGTCGTACAGCGCGTCCAGATGGCACAGCTCCAGCGCGCCGGCGGGCAACAGCCCGCACTCCAGCAGGAGTTCGGCGGCCTGCAGCGGGCCGGGGGTCCGGGCGGCGGCCCACTGCCAGGCGGTGGTCGCGAGGGTGCCGTGGGCCGTGAGGAGCACGTCGAGACCGGGGGCGAGCGGGCTCTCGGCGTGCACCACGCAGCCCTCGGCGAGATACAAGGTGCCGTGCTCGCGGACCAGGACACCGGTGGCCTGCTCCTCGGCGAGCCGGGTCAGCATCGGCGACAGCGCCCGGGTGGCCGACCTGCCCCGCACCGGCAGCGGCGGCGGAGGTGTCTGCACCGCGGTCATCCCAGCACCAGCCGGGCCGCCATCTCACCGAGCCGGATCCGGGCGAGCGCGAGGTTGCCCTCCTCGCGGTCCAGCCACAGGTGCAGGAAGACGCTGCTGTCGAACGACGTGTCCACGAACCGCAGCAGGTGGTAGCTGTCGCGGTTGCTGACGATCACGTCCTCGATGGGTGGCTGACCGTCCCCGTGGGCCGCGAAGGCGCCGTGCTCGGCGGCCATCCGGGCCAGTTCGGCGGACTCGGCCGCGGTCCTCTCGTGATCGCCGCCCGGCGCCTCCCCGACCGTGCCGAGCGCCAGTCCGCTCGTCCAGTCCACCAGCGCCGCGCCGCGGGCACCGGGCAACCGCATCGCTTCCAGCAGGCACTCGTCGATTCCGGGCACCGTGGCTCCCCTCCCACGCCTGGGTCTCCGGCTGAGTGACTGCGACACTACGCAACGTGTGCGCGAGGAGTGAGGCCTTTGGCATTTTCCGGTGGAACATGCGTCCGGCGTACTAGTGTGACCAACTGACCTCTACCCAGCGGGCGTTGGCCCATTTGTTCGAGGGGTGCCGGGGGTGCGTCAACGGCTTTCGGGGGCGCGCAGGGTGGTGAGCGCCGAGACGTGCGCTGCTCCCGACTCCGCCACCACCTCGGCGATGGTCTGCGGCTCCCGTGCGGTCGCGAAGGCGACGTCTCCCGAACCGTCCGGTGCGAAGCCGTAGATGCCGGGGCGGGCGAGGGAGTTGTAGGCGTAGTGGTGGGCGAAGTAGTACGCGCCGGTGTCCAGCGCGGCCGCGTAGTCGCCCTGCTCCAGCAGGGGCAGCGCGCGGCCCTCGGCCAGCAGGTCGCCCGAGAAACAGGCCGGCCCGGCCACGTCCTGCACCACCGCGGGCCCCGGCTTCGGCAGCCCCTCGGCGTCGTACGCGGTGATCCTGAGCGGCCACGCCCCCGGCGCGTACACGGTGCGCGTCGCGACCTGCACACCCGCGTGCGTCACCGCGATCCGCCGTCCGCCCGCGCTCTTGGCGTACTCCACCCGGGCCACCACCGTCCCGTGCTTGGCCAGCAGCGACCGCCCGAACTCGGTCACCAGCCCGTACCGCCCGTCGAACAGCCCCGGCACCTCCTCGGCCAGCAGCCGGGCGTAGCGCGCGTACGACGGTGCCGTCGCCTCGGCCGCGAAGTTCACCGGCAGTCCGCCGCCGATGTCGAGCGTGTCGATCTGCCGCCGCCCCGCACGGTCGTTGATCTCCTCGGCGAGCGCGTACGTCTCCGCCACGCCCCGCGCCAGCAGCGACAGCGGGATGCCCTGTGAACCGGTGTGCGCGTGCAGCCGGGTCAGCCACGGCCGGTCCAGGTATGCCCGTACGACCCACTCGCGCGCCCCCTCGTCGCGCAGCGCCACCCCGAACTTCGAGGTCTCCGTCGCCGTCGAGGTGGCTCCGATGGTGCCGCCGCCGACCTGCGGGTTGACCCGGATGCCGAGCGGAGAACGGCCGCGTGCGCCGGCGGTGCCTGCCGTGCCGTTCGCACCCTGGGGGCCGATCAGGGTGTCCAGGCGGTCCAGCTCCTGCGGGTTGTCGGCGTTCACCGCGATGCCCAGCGCGAGCGCCTCGCGCAGTTCCGCCGGTGTCTTGGCGGGCGAGTCCAGCACGGTCCGGGCGGCGGGCACCCCGGCCGTGCGGGCCAGCGCCAGCTCGCCCGGGCTCGCCACCTCGGCGCCGATGCCCGCCTCGTGCAGCAGCCGCAGCACCGGCACCAGCGGGGTCGCCTTGACCGCGAAGGCGTGCAGCACCGGCGTCCCGGGTGCCACGACCGCGTCGAACGCCGCCCGCAGCGCCGCCGCCGACTTGCGGATCCCGGTCACGTCCAGCAGCCCCACCACGGCCGCGTCCGGTCCGAGCAGTCCCTGCTGCACGGCGGCCCGCACCGCCTGGTCCCGCCGCCCGGCGCGCTCCCGCGCCTCGGCCGCCGCGGCCGCCTCGCCCTCGATGTCCCGCTCCAGATCCCGCTCCACGGAATCTCCCCTCGTGTCGCTGCCGGTCCGCGTGCCGTCCTCACGTACTTCCAGCCAAACACCGGCGGCGCGGACACGGGGTCGCCCCGATGTATTGACTAGTTCTATTCAGGAAGACAGGATGTGAATAGACGTAGTAACAGGAGGAGGCAGACGATGTCGGGACCCCGCCCCGTACGAGCACCGCGCGGCACGGAACTCAGCGCCCTGGGATGGCAGCAGGAAGCCGCTCTGCGCATGCTGCAGAACAACCTCGACCCGGAGGTCGCGGAGCACCCCGACAAGCTCGTCGTCTACGGCGGCACCGGCAAGGCCGCCCGTGACTGGCGTTCCTTCGACGCGATGGTCCGCACCCTGAGGACCCTCAAGCAGGACGAGACCATGCTGGTCCAGTCCGGCCGTCCGGTCGGTGTGATGCAGACCCACGAATGGGCCCCGCGCGTCCTCATCGCCAACTCCAACCTGGTCGGCGACTGGGCCAACTGGGAGGAGTTCCGCCGCCTGGAGGCCCTCGGCCTGACCATGTACGGCCAGATGACCGCCGGGTCCTGGATCTACATCGGCACCCAGGGCATCCTCCAGGGCACGTACGAGACCTTCGCCGCCGTCGCCGCGAAGAAGTTCAACGGCACCCTCGCCGGCACCATCACCCTGACCGCCGGCCTCGGCGGGATGGGCGGCGCCCAGCCCCTCGCCGTGACGATGAACGACGGCGTCGCCATCTGCATCGACTGCGACCCGCGCGCCATCGACCGGCGGATCGAGCACCGGTACCTCGACGTGAAGGCCGACTCGCTCGACCACGCGCTCCAGCTGGCGACCGAGGCCCGCGACGCCCGCCGCCCGCTGTCCATCGGCGTCCTCGGCAACGCCGCCGAGCTGGTCCCGCAGCTCCTCGCGATGAACGCGCCCATCGACATCGTCACCGACCAGACCTCCGCCCACGACCCGCTGTCCTACCTGCCGGTCGGCGTCGCCTTCGAGGACATGGCCGACGCCGCCGCCAAGGACCCGGCCGGCTTCACCACGCGGGCGCGCGAGTCCATGGCCAAGCACGTCGAGGCCATGGTCGGCTTCATGGACGCGGGCGCCGAGGTGTTCGACTACGGCAACTCGATCCGCGGTGAGGCCCAGCTGGCCGGGTACGACCGCGCCTTCGCCTTCCCCGGCTTCGTCCCGGCGTACATCCGCCCCCTCTTCTGTGAGGGCAAGGGCCCCTTCCGCTGGGCGGCCCTGTCCGGCGACCCCGCGGACATCGCCAAGACCGACAAGGCCATCCTGGAGCTGTTCCCGGAGAACGAGTCGCTGGCCCGCTGGATCAAGCTGGCCGGTGAGCGCGTCCACTTCCAGGGCCTGCCCGCCCGCATCTGCTGGCTCGGCTACGGCGAGCGCGACAAGGCCGGCGAGCGCTTCAACGACATGGTGGCCTCCGGCGAGCTGGCTGCCCCGCTGGCGATCGGCCGCGACCACCTGGACTGCGGCTCCGTCGCGTCGCCGTACCGCGAGACCGAGGCCATGCTCGACGGGTCCGACGCGATCGCCGACTGGCCGCTGCTGAACGCCATGGTGAACGTGGCCTCCGGCGCCTCGTGGGTGTCCATCCACCACGGCGGCGGCGTGGGCATGGGGCGGTCCATCCACGCCGGGCAGGTCACCGTGGCCGACGGTACGAAGCTGGGCGGCGAGAAGATCCGCCGCGTGCTGACGAACGACCCCGGCATGGGCGTCATCCGGCACGTGGACGCGGGTTACGACATCGCGGAGTCCGTGGCCGAGGAGCGCGGTGTCCGGGTGCCCATGCGCGAGGGTGACGACGCGTGAGTTTCCACAGCATGTGGGCGGAACTGCTGCCGATCGGCCGCAGTTCCGCCTCCGGCGGCCACCGGCGCTACGCGTGGACCGGTGCCGACGCCGAATGCCGTGCCTGGTTCAGGGAGCAGGCCGAGGCACGCGGGCTGGCCTACGAGGTGGACCGCAACGGCAACCAGTGGGCCTGGCTCGGTGACCCGGCCGCCGGCGACGCCGTGGTCACCGGGTCGCACCTCGACTCCGTGCCGGACGGCGGGGCCTTCGACGGGCCCCTCGGCGTGGTGTCCTCCTTCGCCGCGCTCGACGAGCTGCGCGGCAGGGACGTGCGGTTCGCCAGGCCGCTGGCCGTCGTCAACTTCGGTGACGAGGAAGGGGCCCGGTTCGGGCTCGCCTGCGTCGGGTCGCGGCTGACCGCCGGGCAGCTGACCGTCGAGCAGGCGCACCGGCTGACCGACGGGGACGGGATCACCCTCCCCCAGGCCATGGAGGCCGCCGGTCACGACCCCGAGGCCATCGGGGCCGACCCGGAGCGGCTGGCCCGGATCGGGGCCTTCGTCGAGCTGCACGTCGAACAGGGCCGCGCGCTGGACCTGTCCGGGGACCCGATCGGCATCGCCAGCGCCATCTGGCCGCACGGACGCTGGCGGTTCGACTTCCGGGGCGAGGCCAACCACGCCGGCACCACCCGGCTGGTGGACCGGCGCGACCCGATGCTGTCCTACGCCGAGACCGTGCTGGCCGCCCGCCGTGAGGCGGAACTCGCCGGTGCCGTCGCCACCTTCGGGAAGATCGCGGTGGAGCCGAACGGCGTCAACGCCATCCCCTCGCTGGTGCGCGGCTGGCTCGACTCCCGCGCCGCCGACCAGGACACCCTGGACACGCTCGTCGGGGGCGTGGAGAAGGCCGCCCGCGAGTACGCCGACGCCCACGGCGTCGATCTCGACGTCGTGCGGGAGTCCTTCACCCCGGTGGTGGAGTTCGACCACGCGTTGCGTGACGAACTCGGCCGCATCCTGGGCAAGGACACCGACCTGAGGGTGCCCGTCCTCGGGACCGGTGCCGGACACGACGCCGGAATCCTCTCCGGCAGCATTCCGACCGCCATGCTGTTCGTGCGCAACCCCACCGGTGTCTCGCACTCCCCGGCCGAGTTCGCCGCCGAGGACGACTGCGTGGCCGGGGTGCACGCGCTCGCCGACGTACTGGAAGGGCTGGCCTGCAGGTGACCAAGCGGACCTACTGGTTGGAGCACGCCTGGCTCGGCACGAGCGTCGAGCCGGGTGTGGTGCTGGAGGCAGAGGGCGGGCGGATCGGCGCGGTCCGCACCGGGACGCCCGCTCCGCCGCCCGGCGCCGAGGTGCTGCGCGGGCTCACCCTGCCCGGGCTCGCCAACGCCCACAGCCACGCCTTCCACCGGGCGCTGCGCGGCACCGTCCAGGTCGGCAGCGGCACCTTCTGGACCTGGCGCGAGGTGATGTACTCCGTCGCCGACCACCTGACCCCGGACACCTATCACGCCCTGGCGCGCGCGGTGTACGCCGAGATGGCCCTGGCCGGCATCACCTGTGTCGGCGAGTTCCACTACGTGCACCACGCGCCGGGCGGCACCCGCTACGCCGACCCCAACGCCATGGGCGAGGCGCTGATCGACGCCGCCGCCGAGGCCGGCATCCGGATCACCCTCCTGGACACCTGTTACCTGTCGTCCGGCTTCGGCGAGCCGCCCAACCACCACCAGCTGCGGTTCTCCGACGGCAGCGCGGAGGCGTGGGCCGAACGCTGTGCAGTTCTCAAGGAACGGGATCACGCACGGATCGGGGCGGCGATCCACTCCGTACGGGCCGTGCCCGCAGGGCAGTTGGCGACCGTGGCCGGGTGGGCCGGGGAGCGGCGGGCCCCGCTGCACGTGCACCTGTCGGAGCAGACCGCCGAGAACGACGCCTGCCTCGCCGCGCACGGCCGCACCCCCACCCGGCTGCTCGCCGACCACGGCGTCCTCGGGCCGCGCACCACCGGGGTGCACAACACCCATCTCACCGACGAGGACATCGCCCTGCTCGGCGGCTCCGGCACCGGCACCTGCATGTGCCCGACGACCGAGCGGGACCTGGCCGACGGCATCGGCCCGGCCGTGGCCCTGCAGCGAGCCGGCTCCCCGCTCTCCCTCGGCTCCGACAGCCACGCCGTCGTCGACCTGCTGGAAGAGGCGCGCGCGATGGAGCTGAACGAGCGGCTGCGCACCCGCACCCGGGGCCACTGGACGGCCGCCGCACTGCTGCGCGCGGCGTCGGCGGACGGGCATGCGGCCCTCGGCTGGCAGGACGCGGGCAGTCTGGAGACCGGTGCCCTCGCCGACTTCACGACGATCGCGCTCGACTCGGTCAGGACGGCGGGGCCGCTGCCGCGACTCGGCGCGGAGACGGCCGTATTCGCCGCCTCCGCGGCGGACGTGCGCCACACGGTCGTGGGCGGCCGCCATGTCGTACGAGACGGCGCCCATGCCCTCGTGCCCGACGTGCCGTCGGAACTCGCGGCCGCCGTCGAAGCCCTCCGCGGCTGAACCCCAACGTCACCCCTGAGGACACCATGAGCAGCAGCACCGTCATCACCAACATCGCGACGCTGGTCACCAACGACCCCTCCCTCGGTGACGGATCCCCCCTCGGCCTGATCCAGGACGCGGCCGTCGTCATCGACGGCGACCGCGTCGCGTGGACCGGTGAATCCAGCAAAGCACCCGCCACTGACAACCGGATCGACGCGGGCGGCCGGGCGGTGCTGCCGGGCTTCGTGGACTCGCACTCGCACCTGGTCTTCGCCGGTGACCGCACGCAGGAGTTCAACGCCCGCATGTCCGGCCGCTCCTACACCGCGGGCGGCATCCGCACCACGGTGGCCGCCACCCGCGCCGCGAGCGACGCCGAGCTGGAGGCGAACCTCACCCACTACCTGGCGGAGGCCCTCCGCCAGGGCACCACCACCTTCGAGACGAAGTCGGGCTACGGCCTCACGGTCGAGGACGAGTCCCGCGCCCTGCGCATCGCCGCGCGGCACACCGACGAGGTGACGTACCTCGGCGCCCACATCGTCTCCCCGGACTTCGCCGACGACCCGGCCGCCTATGTCGCCCTGGTGACCGGCGAGATGCTGGACGCCTGCGCGCCGCACGCCCGCTGGATCGACGTGTTCTGCGAGAAGGGCGCCTTCGACGGCGACCAGGCCCGCGCGATCCTCACCGCGGGCAGGGCGAAGGGCCTGCACCCGCGCGTCCACGCCAACCAGCTCTCCTACGGCCCCGGTGTCCAGCTGGCCGTGGAACTGGACGCGGCCAGCGCCGACCACTGCACCCATCTGACGGACGCGGACGTCGACGCCCTGGCCAACAGCGCCACCGTCGCCACCCTGCTGCCCGGCGCCGAGTTCTCCACCCGCGCCGAGTGGCCGGACGCGCGCCGCCTGCTGGACGCGGGGGTCACGGTCGCCCTGTCCACGGACTGCAACCCGGGCTCGTCGTTCACCTCGTCCGTGCCGTTCTGCATCGCTCTCGCCGTCCGCGACATGCGGATGACCCCGGACGAGGCCGTGTGGTCGGCCACGGCGGGCGGCGCGGCGGCCCTGCGCCGCACCGACATCGGCCGCCTCGCCCCCGGCGCCCGCGCCGACCTGACCCTGCTGGACGCCCCCAGCCACGTCCACCTCGCCTACCGCCCGGGTGTGCCCCTGGTCAGCGGGGTGTGGCGGCGCGGCGTGCGGGTGGTCTGAGCAGCCGCTGAGCGGACCGTGCCCGGGCCACGGGCGCGGCCCGTCTCACCTCGCCCCCGCCCGCCATCGCTGGTCCGCGCTGCCGTCCAGCGGATCCAGGACCACCCCGTGCCGGCCCTCCGGGGTGACGGCCGTCTCGATGGCGATGGCCGGGCGGATCGTGCCGTCGGGGTCGACGGTGAAGCGCAGGTTGTCGCCGTTGTCGCCGTAGACGGAGTCGCAGTCCCAGATGCCGACGCCGCGGTCGACCGAGCCCCGGCTGTCCAGGCAGAAATGGTCGTCGGCGCCCGACCGCAGTACGCCCAGGTAGGTGTCGAACCGCCAGCGCTGGGTGTCGGCGGAGGAGCACGGGGCCGTGATGACGTCGTTGCCCTCCGACAGGTCGCCGTCGCGGATGTCCAGACAGCGGCCCGTCGCCAGGTTCACCACCTGGGCGAAGGAGGTGCCGGGCGGGACGAACCGGGGCGTCGGGCGCGGGGTGGGCGCCGACGGCCGGGGAGGGGCCGGGCGCGGGGAACTCGACGTGGGGGCCGGGGACTTCGACGGGGACTTCGACGGGGAGGGCGTGGAGGAGGGCGACGGGGACGGGGTGACGGAGACCGTCGCGGTCACCGTCACCGGCGGAGGCGTGGGTGTCGCCGCCGTCGGCTGCGGGTCGTCGGTGTGCGCCGGGGTGAGCGCGAACACCAGGAGCGGGGCCAGGGCCACGCCCAGGGCGGCCGAGGCCAGCAGGATGCGGTGCCGGGCCGGCCAGGTGGTCTGTACGGCGGGGGGAGCGGGGACGGCCGGCGGCTCCGCTGCGCGTATGTACGTCGTTCCGCTCCACGGCAGCAGGCCCTCCGCCAGGGTCTGCCGGGGCGCGTCCCGCAGGGCCCGCAGGTCCTCGAAGGCGGCCGTGCAGTGCGGACAGCGGGCCATGTGGGCGTCCAGGTCGGCGCTGTAGCGCGGGCCGTCCGGCCGCGCCGCCTCCTCGATCAGCCGGCGGAAGTCGGCGCAGCGCGGGTCGTCGGATGCGGCGAGGCGCTGTCGCAGGCAGGCGTCGGCCAGGGCCTTGAGGGCCTGCGGGGTGCCGTAGGCCACGTCCGCGCGGTTCAGGCCGAGGAAGGCGGCGATCCTGTCCTGCGGCTCCTCCTCCAGCACTCCGTACCAGATCAGGCCCTGCGAGCGGGGCGGCAGCGACTGGAACGCGGGCAGCAGGGGCGGGGTGGGGCCGTCGGGGAGGCCGGACGCGTTCAGCACGAGCAGCAGCCCGGGGTCCACGCCGGCGGAGCGCTCGTCGCGGGCCCAGCCGGCCGCCAGTCCGGCGGCCAGCAGCAGGAACCGGTGGCGCAGCGGGACGGCCGGCTCGACCCCGCGGGCCATCTCGCGGGCCGCCGTGGTGAAGGCCTCGGCCGCCAGCCTGCGGGCGGCGGACTCGCTCGCGGCACACAGCCGCGCGTAGGCCAGTACCGCCGGGTGGTGCCGGCGGCGCAGTTCCTGCAGGGCCGGGTACGCCGTCGGTGTGCGGGAGCGCAGCAGCTCGGTCAGCCGGGCGTCCGGCGCGTCCTCGTAGTCGTCGCCCGACTCGGTGCGGCCCGACTCGGTTCCGCCCGTCCCGGCCCCGTCCCCCTGAGCCATGCGTCCAGCCTCCTCGCACCCACCGGAGACCGCGCCGTTGCGGCCCCCGGGTCTGACAAACCGGCCAGTAGCCAGTTCGGGGGGCCATAGTGGTCGAGGGGGGCCGCCGGGAAAAGAGGTTTCCGTGGGTAACCACATAACGGTTGGGAGCACAGGGCCCCTTGGGGGAAGAAGTCGCCAAGAACCAGGAATGGCAGGCCTCTTCACGGATACCCGCACCAACCGGAGGGGTGGCGCCCTGGGCGGACGCGCCGCGGCGGCCCGGCGTTGCGGGCCGGGCCGCCGCGAAGGCGTCACTCCGGCAAGGATCCCGGGGTCATTCCTCGACCGTCAGTCCCTTGCGCAGCCGTACCAGAGTGCGGGAGAGCAGCCGGGACACGTGCATCTGGGAGATGCCGAGTTCCTCACCGATCTCCGACTGGGTCATGTTCGCCACGAACCGCAGGGAGAGGATCTTGCGGTCGCGAGACGGGAGTTCGGCGATCAGCGGCTTGAGGGACTCGATGTACTCGATGCCCTCCAGACCGTGGTCCTCGTACCCGATGCGGTCCGCGAGCGCGCCCTCGGTCTCGTCCTCCTCGGGCTGGGCGTCCAGCGAGGAGGCCGTGTAGGCGTTCGAGGCGGCCATGCCCTCGACGACCTCGTCCCGGGAGATGCCGAGCTTCTCGGCCAGCTCCTGGACCGTCGGGGCCCGGTCCAGCCGCTGGGCCAGCTCGTCCCCGGCCTTGGCCAGGTCCAGGCGCAGCTCCTGCAGCCTGCGCGGGACCCGCACGGACCACGAGGTGTCGCGGAAGAAACGCTTGATCTCACCGATGATCGTCGGCATCGCGAAGGTCGGGAACTCGACGCCGCGGGAGAGCTCGAAGCGGTCGATCGCCTTGATCAGGCCGATGGTGCCGACCTGGATGATGTCCTCCATGGGCTCGCTCCGGGAGCGGAAGCGGGAGGCGGCGAACTTGACGAGCGCCAGGTTGAGCTCGACGAGGGTGTTGCGGACGTACGAGTACTCGTGCGTCCCTTCCTCCAGCGACTCCAGGCGCTCGAAGAGGGTCTTGGACAGGGCCCGCGCGTCGACCGGGCCGATCTCGTCGTACGGGGGGATCTGCGGGAGTCCATCGACGGGGTCCAGGGGATCGATGGCATGATCCAGTTGTTCCGGTGGGGGTGTCGACGTCGCGATCGGGGTAGGCGATGCGTCGAGCCGGGGTGACATGGTGTCCTCCATCGTTCTCGGCAATAAGGCTGCCGAAGCCAATGCGTGCACGGTGTGCGGCGCCTCCGAAGCCGGCGTGTAGGGGCAGGTGTCCTTACTAGCCCTACCGGGTCTTGGGAGGGGATCGCAAGTGCGTTCTGTTCAGGTATGTCCGATTCTGTGAGGTTGTTCGGGTGCCAGAGTGTGCTTGGAGGGCGTAATGTTCGAGAGCAGTCAGCGTCCACGACCTCGGGAGAGAGACGGCATGGACCACGGGACGGTCGGCAGCGCACAGTCGGGCCGGCTTCTGGTGGAGGTGCGGGAAGAGGGCTCCAGCGCCGTTGTGACACCGGCGGGTGAGCTCGACCACCACACCGCCGATCTTCTGCGTGAGCCCCTCGACGACCTCTTGGGCAAGGGCTTCTCGCGCCTTGTCGTGGATTGCGCGCGCCTGGAGTTCTGCGACTCCACGGGCCTGAACGTGCTGCTCGGCGCCCGGCTGAAGGCGGAGGCCGCCGGTGGCGGGGTTCATCTGGCGGGGATGCGGCCGGTGGTCGCCCGTGTGTTTGAGATCACAGGGGCCGAGGCGGTCTTCACCGTGCACGACTCCGTGGAGGCGGCCCTGTCCGACGGCGCAGGCTGACGCCGCCGTCCCGCCCTCCCGTGTGCCACCGGCCACGGACGCCCGCAGCGGTTACACCGAAAACGGGAGTGTTGTGCCGGAACGGCCGGGCAGGAGAGGGCAGGAGAAGGCGGCACACCCTGACGAGCGCCGGCCCGGACCGCCCCGGGACCGGCGAAGCGACTGGACGTGGACGGGACGTACGTGCGACGGACGGGCGAGCAGGACACCCGCGCGACCTGGGCGGACGACGGACCGGCCGGCACGAACTGGTGCCGGCCCATTGAATTGTGAACCGGTGAATCGGTGAGGTGAAGCGCTGATGAGCACCACCCGGCCTTACTCGCCGGGCGACCGCGGCCCGGAGCCCAGCGGCGCTTCCGGGGCGTCCGCAGGGGGTGCGCCCATGCCGGGCGTGCCCACGGGGGCAGCCGCGCCGTCCGTGCCGTCCGGGGCCGCCGGCGGCACACAGGACACCGGCGGGCCACAGGTCCGCAGAATCGCCCTGCAGGGCGAGAGCGGAGTCGTCCCGCTCGCCCGGGATTTCACCCGCCAGGCGCTGTACGCATGGGGCTGGCTGCCCGCCGGCGGCGCCGACCAGCGGGCCGCGGCCGAGGATGTGCTGCTTGTCGTCTCCGAACTGGTCACCAACGCCTGCCTGCATGCCGAGGGTCCCGACGACCTCCTTCTGACCTGCGACAACAAGGTGATCCGGGTGGAGGTCTCGGACCGCGGCACCGGCCAGCCGGCCCCTCGTACCCCGCACCGAGCCGGTCGTCCCGGCGGCCACGGCATGTTCATCGTGCAGCGGCTGTGCCTGGACTGGGGCGTCGTACGCGCCACGGGCCGGCCGGGCAAGACGGTCTGGGCGGAGCTGGGCGCCCCGGCGTAGTCCGCCGGACGTGCCCGTCCGCGGGACGCATGCCGAGGGGACGGAGGCGGGAGGGCGCACGCCCACACGCTCGACGCCTCGCGACTGGCCGGACAGCGCCGGACAGTGCCGGTGCAGTGCCGAGTTTCCCGGACTCACCCTCCACTCGAGCCACGCGTCACACACGCCGGATCGCCACAACTCCGGCGTGTGATGCGTCTTCCCTCCTCACGGTGCCGGGCGTACCTTGACGGCCGAATCTGATGTGCCGTCAGGAAATGCCGTCGCAATGATTGGGGTGGACCGATCGTGTCGTACCCGAAACGAACCGCCGCGGTCGCGTCCGCCGCGGCCCTGGCCGGCTCGGTGGTGCTGCTGTCCGCACCGGCGGCCCACGCCGACGTCGTCGACGTCGACTACCGCTGTCAGACCCCGATCGGCGTCAAGAGCGCCGTCTCGCCGATCGCCGTGCAGGGAGTCAAGAGCGGCAGCGGCTACAAGATCACCATGTCCTGGCAGAAGGGCGTCTCCTCCAGCCCCGTCGAACTGGGCAAGGGCGCGATGACTCCGAGCGCGAGCATCACACTCGGCGGCGCCGACAGCGGCACGCTTCCGGTCAGCGGACCCGCCAACGCTGCGGCCATCCCCGCCAACACCCCCATCAAGATCAGCGACTTGAGCGGCACGTACACGCCGAGGAAGACCGGCAAGGTCACCTTCACGCCGGGCACGCTCGTCATCAAGGCGCTCGGTACGACGACGACCTGCACCCCGACCAACAATCCCAAGCCCGGGCTCACGCTGGACGTCACCGCGGCAGGCGGTTCCTCCTCGTCCTCGTCGTCCTCCTCGTCCTCCGCGCCTTCCGGCGGACAGCTCCCGCAGACCGGTCCCGAGGACTCAGCGATCGCCCTCGGCACGCTCGGCGGCACAGTGCTCCTCGCCGGCGCGGCGGGCGCGCTCTGGCTGACCCGGCGCGGTCAGGCGGTACGCCGCTGACGGCCGGCCCACCGACCGCCGCCCCCAGGCCACCACCTCCTTGCCCTCGGCCCCGGCCGACTCCCGGGCCGTCGGCCGGAGCCGACCAGCCATCGCCGAACCCCCAGGCCGCCGCTGGAGCCGCCCATGCCACGCACCGCCCGCGCCCGGAGCACCGCCCACACCGACGCCCCGTACCGAACCCGGACCCGCCGCGGGGCCGGAGCCGAGGCCTTCGCTGGGACCGGTCGTGCCGAGTCCTGCGTTGCGACGGGTGATGTCCAGGCGCGCGCCGAGACCGGTGCGGCAGGCGCGGAGACCGCTGTCCGGGCCCGCCGTGGGGCAGAGGGCGCCGGGACCGGGGCTGAGGCGCGCGCCGGGAGCGGTGCCGGGAGGAGCGCCGGGAGCGGCCACCGGCGCTCGCACCGGACACGCGTCCCGCTCCCGTTCCGCGTCTCGCTCCGGTTCCGCGTCTCGCTCCGGTTCCGCGTCCCGCGCCCGGTTCGTGCGCAGCTCCCGGTCCGCGCCCGGCACTCCACACGCCACGCCCTGCCCGTGGTCCTGGGCCTGGGTGCCGTGCTGTGCGTCGTGCTGGGGGCGGTGCTGGGCAGCGCCCCCAGCGCCTGGGGCGCTTCCACGGGATGGTCCGTCTCGCCCGCGGGCGGCGGCCGCCCCTTCTTCTATGCCGAGGGGCCGCCCGGGACGGCCCTGCAGGACACGGTGTCCATCACCAATCCGGGGCGCGCACCGGTCGTCGTACGGCTGTCCGGCACCGGTCTGCGGACCGCCTTCGCCGACGGCGCCGGGAAGGGGATACGCGTCCCGGCCCGCACCCGCGCCGAAGTGCCCTTCACGGTGACCGCGCCGGCGGGGGCCGCGCCCGGCGACCGCGCCGGTGCCGTCGTCGCCCGGGACTCGCGGGGCCGTACGGAGACCGTCGCCGTCCGGCTGCGCGTCGGCGGACCGGCGCTCGCCGCGCTGACCGTGGAACACCTCGCCGTACACGGCCACCGCATCACGTACGAGCTGGTCAACCGCGGTACGACCGTCCTCGTACCGAGGCTCGCGGTGCGTGCGGACGGCGTCCTCGGCCGGATCCTGGACCGCGCGCCCCGCACCCTCCCCGTCCGCCTGCGCCCCGGCACCCGCCTGGAACTCACCGAGCCCTGGGCGGACCGTCCCGCACTGGACGCCGTCGACGTACGGCTGACGGTCACGGCACGGGGCGGAGCCCACGATTCGGCCACCGTATCGGCGCGCTTCGTGCCGTGGCCCGGCGTTACGGGGGCGGCCGGCGTGCTGCTGGCAGGGGTGGCCGTGGTGATCACCGCCCGCGGCCGACGAGACCGCACCCCTTCTGGCGCACCGGCGGCCGCTGGTTCGCACCCGGGCAGCCCGGCGTCCGGCGACGACCGCGCGTCCGGGGCCCCGGCCCCCGGCGTCCTGGCGGCCGACGCCGCGAGGCCTGAGGAGCCGGCGGCCGGGGGCTCTGGGCCGGCGGAACCGGCGTCCGGCGACCCGCTCCCAGGCGGCCCCGGCCCCACGGCGGGCGGCTCCGCGCTGCACGGCCCCACGGCGGGCGGCCCGGTACCGGACGGCCTCACGGCGGGCGGCCCCGCGCTGCACGGCCCCCCAGCAGACGGCCCCCCGACCACTGCCGCCCGCGGTGCAGCGGCTGTCGGGTTGCCGGAGCACGCCGGTGTGTTGACGGAAGGCGCGGTGAAGTGAGCGGGAAGGCGAGGAATCTGCGGCTGGCGGCGCTGGTCGCGGTACTGGCGCTGCTTCTGGTGCCGGTCGGCGGCCCGGCGTCCGCGGCGGGCGGGCCGGGTGTGAAGCTGTCGGCGACCCAGGCCGGTGCCGGCGGCTCGGTCACCGTCAGCGGCACCGGCTGGCGGCCGCACACGTTGCTGATGCTGCTGGTGTGTGGGCGGGCCACCCCGTCCCGGGGGGTGATCGGCGGGACCAACTCCTGCGCCAACGGCGACGGCCGGGCCGTGACCACCGGCGCCCAGGGCGTCTTCAGCAGGAAGCTGCCGGTCGCCGAACCGCCCGTGCCCTGCCCCTGTGTGGTGCACGTGGCCACCGTCACCGGCGCCCAGGCCGAGGCGGACGCCGTCCTCCAGGTGGCCGGGCACCCTGTCGCCCCGCTGCCCGCCGAGCGTTCCGGCGGCCGGCTGGCGGTGCTGTCCGACACCCGGCTGACCGGTTCGAGCGGCCCGCTCACCTGGTTCGGTGCGCCGCCGAGCCGCACCCTCGTCTTCACTGTGGGCAACACCGGCACGAGCACGATCGAGGACCCGGTGTTCCAAGTCGGCTCGGCGCACGGCGTCTTCGCCCCGCAGTGGGACGACCGGCAGTGGCACGGCCGCCTGGCGCCCGGCAGGAAGGCCGAGGTCAGGCTCCCGGTCGAGCTGTCGGCGGGGGCGCACGGCGACTACACCGTCTCGCTGAAGTACGACGGCAGGGTCCTCGCCGAACAGCCGTGGGGCGTGGGCCGCCCCTGGGGCGTGACGCTGTTCTGGATCCTGCTCTGCCTGGTGGTCCCGGCCGCACTGTTCCGCATCGGCATGGCCGTGGTGGACCGGGTACGGCCGCGCCGGTCCGGCGGGAGCCACCGTACCGGCCCCCCGAGCCTGCCCCGGCCCGCCGCCCTGCGCCTGCCCCGGCCCGCCGCCCTGCGCCTGCCCCGGCCCGCCGCCCTGCGCCTGCCCCGGCTGCCGCGCTCCCGCACCCCCGAACCGCCCCCCGCGAACCCCACCCTGCCGTGGTTCGCCCCGCACTCCGGCCCGGGCGACCCGGCCTGCCGGCTCTCCGCACCGCACAACGACAGCCCGTCGAGTCCTACGACCCCCACCAGGAAAGGACCAACGTGAGCATCCGAAGGAGAGGTACGGCCGTGGGCGCCGCGCTGGCGCTGAGCGGTGCGGGCGTCCTGCTGGGCCTCGCCGCGACCCCCGCGCAGGCGGCCGAGGTGTCGTTCGCCACCCACTGTGTGCCGCCGGCGGGCATCAGCCCGGTCGACGGCACCACGAAGGTCGAGATCACCGCGCCGGCCACGGCGAAGGTGGGCGACACGGTGGACGTCGTGTGGAAGTTCGTCCAGGCCGCGTCCAAGAACCCCGACATCATCGACCTGCCCGCGAACTCGGTCCAGCCGTCCGGTGTGCTGAAGGCGGCCGGGGCACAGACCGCCGACATCGCGCTGCAGGGGCCGCGGCAGAACCCGGCGATCCCCAAGGGCGGCGCCATGGTGCTGTCCGACATGAAGGGCAGCATCAAGCTGACGACGGCCGGCGAGGTGACGCTGACACCGGACGCGTACACCGTCAACGCGATGTCGACGGACACCAGGTGCACGCCCAAGGAGAACGTGCAGAAGGCGGCGACCATCCAGGTGACGGGCAGTGACGGCGGAGGCGGCACCTCCAGCGCGACACCGACGCAGTCGACGACACCGACGCAGTCGGGCACCCCGACAGCCACGCCCACGCCCACGACCACCGCCACGGTGACCGGCGGCACCGGTCAGACCGACTACACCGGCAAGGAGGTGCAGATCCCCTACGCCTGCAAGACGCCGATCGGCGACAAGAACGCGACCTCGCCGGTGCAGATCAACGCCAGGAGGAACGGCGGGAACTTCGCCCTCACCGTGCAGTTCAAGAAGTCGGTGATGAACAGCCCCGCCGAGATCCCGGCGAACTCCGTGAAGCCGTCCATGGAGGTGGCGCTGGGCGGTGCCGACAAGGGCACGGTGCATGTGGAGGGCCCGACGAACGCGCAGCCCATCAAGTCCGGGGACCCGATCGAGATCCCGGACCTCACCGGCACCTACAAGCCCGGCGCGAGCGGCAGCTCGACGCTGTCACCGGGCGTGCTGACGGTCAAGGCGCTAGGTACGACGACGACGTGCACGCCGACGAAGACCGAGGTCTCGCTCACCCTGGACACCAGCGGGCAGCCGGGCGGCGCGTCCGGTGGCACGTCCACCTCCGGCGGCACGTCCTCCTCGGGCGGGTCCACCGGCGGCAGCAGCGGGTCCGGCGGCCTCGCCGAGACCGGCGCCGGCGACCACGGCGCGCTGAAGGCGCTCGGCCTGGTGGCCGGCACGGCGATCCTGCTGGGCGGCGCGGTGTTCACGTTCATGCCGAAGCGCAGGGCGCGCTAGCTCCCTGTGCACGAAAGACGCAGGACGCGCCGGCTCCCCTGCGTACGAGAGAGGGCCACCGCATCCCGGGGATGCGGTGGCCCTCTTCAGGGAACGTTCAGGGCCTGCGTCAGTGGACGTCGCCCATGAGCTTGTTGACCTTCTTGCGGTACATCCACACCGCTCCACCGGCGAGGACGGCGAGGACGGCCTCCAGGGCGACGAAGCCCATCTTGTCGAGGTTGACGCCGCCGATGGCCGGGTTGGAGACCAGCGCGGTGATCGAGTCGCCCGCGGTGACCGCGAGGAACCAGACACCCATCATCTGGGAGGCGTACTTCTTCGGGGCCATCTTCGTCGTCACGGACAGACCCACCGGCGACAGCGTCAGCTCACCGATGGTCTGCACGAAGTAGATCGCGACCAGCCACATCGCCGCGGCCTTGTGACCGCCCTCGGCGATCGACAGCGGGGCGAGGAAGAGGAAGAAGGACGCACCGATCAGCACCAGGCCGGAGGCGAACTTCACGATCGTGCTCGGCTCCTTGCCGCGCCGGTTCAGCCACAGCCACGCCCAGGCGAAGACCGGCGCCAGGGCCATGATCATGACCGGGTTGACCGACTGGTACCAGGAGACCGGGAAGGTCCAGCCGGCGATCGAGTTCTTGGCCGAGCTGTCCGCGAAGAGCGACAGGGTCGAGCCGCCCTGGTCGTAGATCATCCAGAAGACGGCGGCGGCGACGAAGAACCAGATGTACGCCGACACCTTCGACTTCTCGGCCGTGTCGAGGTCCTTGTCCCGGCGGATGCGGGCGATGACCATGACCGGGATGATCAGGCCGATCAGGGTGAGCGGGATCAGCGCCCAGTTCAGGGTGAAGTGGCCGGTGCCGCCGACGAGGCCGTAGAAGACGGCGGCGATCGCCAGCCAGATCAGGCCCTTGCGCAGCGTCGCGGACTTCTCCGCGGGGGTCAGCGGGGTCGGGACCTCGCTGCTCTTCGCGCTCAGGTGGCGGCCGCCGAGCAGGTACTGGGCCAGACCCAGCGCCATGCCGAGTGCGGCCAGCGCGAAGCCGAGGTGCCAGTTGACGTTCTCACCGACGGTGCCGATGACCAGCGGCGCGGCGAAGGCGCCCAGGTTGATGCCGATGTAGAAGAGGGTGAAGCCACCGTCGCGGCGCGCGTCGTCCGGACCCTTGTAGAGGTGGCCGACCATCGTGGAGATGTTGGCCTTCAGCAGACCCGAACCGATGGCGACGAGACCCAGGCCGACGAAGAAGCTGGCGGCCACGGGCAGCGCCAGGCACAGGTGGCCCAGCATGATGATCACACCCGAGACGGCGACCGTCTTGCGGGGGCCGAGCACACGGTCGGCGAACCAGCCGCCGGGCAGGGCGAGCAGGTACACGAGCGACACGTACACCGAGTAGATCGCGGTCGCCGTGCCGGCGCTCAGGTGAAGGCCGCCCGGGGCCACCAGGTAGAGCGGGAGCAGTGCCCTCATGCCGTAGTAGGAGAAACGCTCCCACATCTCGGTCATGAAGAGGGTGGCCAGGCCGCGGGGGTGGCCGAAGAAGGTCTTCTCGGAACCGGGGGTGCCCGGGCGGACCGAGTCCTTCGTCAGGCTGGACGCCATGGTCGTTCCTTGCTGGTCGGGACGCGCTTTGGAGCGCTGCGCGCCCGGTGGGGGAGCGGCCGGCACCGGCGGGGTCGGCCGTCCGCCCCCAACGCCCGAGGGGAGTTCCGATTCCGGGTCGCGGAAGCGGTGGACGGCGACCACCGGGATCCACGCCCGGGACGCCACGATGCGTCCGAGCCCGGCCAGAGGTCATTCCTTTCAAGGCTGGTGTTCACCAGCCCGTACACAAAAGAGACCTTCAGCGTCGTCTGCCCGCCAAAGGTCTCCGATGTACTACAGGCGCTCAGGTCACTGTAAGGCAGGACAGTGCCTGATATGGAAGGACTTGAGACACGGATCACAGGTGTCCGCGGAACCGTGCGACCGGAATCGAAGGTCTCTCCTACGATCGCATCCCCAGAGCGATGGTTCGTACCAGCCGCGTACGAAGGTAAGAGTTCCTGGAAGCGATCACACCCCGGCACCCTGCGCAGGCGGTCTACCATCACCTCATGACCCGTGTACTGCTCGCCGAGGACGACGCGTCCATCTCGGAGCCGCTGGCCCGCGCCCTGCGCCGGGAAGGTTACGAGGTCGAGGTGCGCGAGGACGGACCCACCGCGCTCGACGCCGGAATGCAGGGCGGCGTCGACCTGGTCGTACTGGACCTGGGCCTGCCGGGCATGGACGGCCTGGAAGTCGCCCGCAGGCTGCGGGCCGACGGCCACACCGTGCCGATCCTCATCCTGACCGCGCGGGCCGACGAGGTGGACACCGTCGTCGGCCTGGACGCGGGCGCCGACGACTACGTCACCAAGCCCTTCCGGCTCGCCGAACTGCTCGCCCGGGTGCGGGCGCTGCTCCGGCGCGGGGCCGCCGAGCCGCAGCAACCGCCGGCCACCCACGGAGTGCGGATCGACGTCGAGTCGCACCGGGCGTGGATGGGTGACGAGGAGCTCCAGCTCACGGCCAAGGAATTCGACCTGCTGCGGGTGCTGGTGCGGGACGCCGGCCGGGTCGTCACACGCGATCAGCTGATGCGCGAGGTCTGGGACACCACGTGGTGGTCGTCCACCAAGACCCTCGACATGCACATCTCCTGGCTGCGCAAGAAGCTCGGCGACGACGCGGCGAACCCGCGGTACATCGCGACCGTCCGCGGCGTGGGCTTCCGGTTCGAGAAGAGCTGAGCCCCGCCTCCCCGGGACCAGCGATCACCCCAGGTAACGGAACATGCGCCGACGTCTCATCCAGTCCACCCTCGCCGTCGTCCTGGTCGTGATCGCCGTCTTCGGCGTGTCGCTGGTGATCGTCGAGACGCGGACGATCAGCAACAGTGCCCAGGAGCGGGTGGAGTCCGAGGCGGTGCGGCTGGCCAGCATCGTGGACAGCCGGATCCTCGCCGCGGAGAACGTCAGCGCGGACGTCCTGCGCAATCCGGTCAGCAAGGAGCAGTACGCCGTCATCCGCAGGCCGGGGCAGCCCCCGATCGAGATCGGCACCAGGCCGCAGGGTGATGTGATCCGCGCCACACAGCAGGGCGAGGAGGGTGAGACGGTCACCGTGCAGGAGCCGCGCTCCTCGGTGACCCGCGAGGTCGGCCGGACCCTGCTGGTCATCGGCCTGGTGGCGCTGCTCGCGGTGGTCGCGGCGGTCCTGCTCGCCGTACGGCAGGCCAACCGGCTCGCCTCCCCGCTGACCGACCTGGCGGAGACCGCCGAACGGCTGGGCTCCGGCGACCCGCGCCCGCGGCACAAGCGGTACGGCGTCCCCGAGCTGGACCGGGTCGCCGATGTGCTGGACTCCTCCGCCGAGCGGATCGGGCGCATGCTGACGGCCGAGCGGCGCCTGGCCGCCGACGCCTCCCACCAGCTGCGTACGCCCCTCACCGCGCTGTCCATGCGCCTGGAGGAGATCACCCTCACCGACGACCCGGACATCGTGAAGGAGGAGGCGAACGTCGCGCTGACCCAGGTCGAGCGTCTGACGGACGTGGTCGAGCGGCTGCTGACGAACGCCCGCGACCCGCGCACCGGCTCCGCCGTCACCTTCGACCTCGACGAGGTCATCAAGCAGCAGCTCGCCGAGTGGCGGCCCGCCTACCGCAGCGCCGGCCGTGCCATCGTCAGCTCCGGCAAGCGGCACCTGCAGGCCGTGGGCACGCCGGGCGCGGTCGCCCAGGTGCTGGCGGCGCTGATCGAGAACTCCCTCATGCACGGTGGCGGCACGGTCGCGCTGCGCACCCGGGTCACCGGCAACCAGGCCGTGGTCGAGGTCACCGACGAGGGCCCGGGCGTCCCGGCCGACCTCGGTGCGCGGATCTTCGAGCGGACCATCAGCGGCCGCAACTCCACCGGGATCGGCCTGGCCGTCGCACGCGACCTCGCGGAGGCCGACGGCGGCCGCCTGGAGCTGCTCCAGACCCAGCCCCCGGTGTTCGGCCTGTTCCTCTCGCGCACGCCCCCGGCCCGCAAGCACGAGGAGGACCGGCCGACTGTCCGTTGAGGCCGGCCGTGACCCGGGTTGCGGGAAGGGGGCTAGGGAACCCGCTGTGACTTCGGCTCGGGCCGGGACCTCTTCGACTCGGCCACCAGGATCGACTCCGCCTCCTGGGAGGGCAGGGCCCGGAAGACCCAGGTGCGGTAGGACCAGAAGCGGAACAGCGTCGCGATGCCGATGCCGAGGAACTTGAAGACGTTGCTCTGCAGCGGACTGTCCCAGCCGAAGCCGTAGGTGGCCAGGTAGAGCACGCCGTTCTCGATCACCAGGCCGATGGCGCTGAAGAAGAGGAAGAGGGTCAGCTCCCTGGTGCGGCCGTTCTTGTCGCGGTCCCGGTACGTCCAGTAACGGAACCCGACGTAGTTGAAGACGATCGCGACCACCGTCGCGATGATGCTGGCGCGCACCACCGGAAGGTCGGAGACGTGTCGGACCAGGTTGAAAACGCCGAGATTGACAAAGATCCCGACGCCACCCACGACGCCGAACTTGGCCACCTCGCGTACGAGCCGTTGCAGCCCCGAGGAACGAGGTTCCATGGCTGTGCAGCTCCCGTCGGTAGGTTTTGTCAGCCCAGCCATGCTATCCAGGTGAACCGGTCGCCGCCTGCCCACTGGACGAAGGCCGGGAAACAGGTCGGGAAGAGGGTGGAAAGCGACGGGTAAGAGATCGTGAGAGGGATGCGATCCGGTCGCCCCGGCGTGGCCGATACGCTATAGGTGTGACGTTCCCGGTAGTCGGCATGGTCGGCGGGGGGCAGCTCGCGCGTATGACGCACGAGGCGGGCATCCCGTTGGGCATCAGGTTCAAGCTCCTCAGTGACACTCCTCAGGATTCCGCGGCGCAGGTCGTGAACGATGTCGTCATCGGCGACTATCGCGACCTGGACACGCTGCGTGAGTTCGCGCGCGGTTGCGATGTGATCACCTTCGATCACGAACACGTACCCACCGAGCACCTCAGAGCCCTGGAGGCGGACGGCATCCCCGTGCGTCCAGGGCCCGACGCGCTGGTGCACGCCCAGGACAAGGGGGTGATGCGCGCCAGACTCGACTCGATCGGCATCCCGTGCCCCCGGCACCGGCTCGTCGCCGATCCGCAGGACGTCGCTGCCTTCGCGGCGGAGGGCGACGGCTTCCCGGTCGTCCTGAAGACCGTCCGCGGTGGCTACGACGGCAAGGGCGTGTGGGTCGTCGACTCCGCCGAAGAGGCCGCCGAGCCGTTCAAGGCCGGCGTGCCCGTCCTCGCCGAGGAGAAGGTCGACTACGTCCGCGAGCTCGCCGCGAACGTCGTCCGCTCCCCGCACGGCCAGGCCGTCGCCTACCCGGTGGTGGAGTCCCAGCAGGTGAACGGCGTCTGCGACACGGTCATAGCCCCGGCCCCCGACCTGGACGAGGACCTCGCGCTCAGGGCGGAGGAGATGGCCCTGACCATCGCCAAGGAGCTCGGCGTCGTCGGGCACCTCGCCGTGGAGCTGTTCCAGACCCGCGACGGCCGCATCCTCGTCAACGAGCTGGCCATGCGCCCGCACAACTCCGGCCACTGGACCCAGGACGGCGCGATCACCTCGCAGTTCGCCAACCACGTCCGCGCCGTCCTCGACCTCCCGCTCGGCGACCCGCGCCCGCGTGCCAGGTGGACCGTGATGGTCAACGTCCTCGGCGGCGACTACCCGGACATGTACTCCGCCTACTTGCACTGCATGGCCCGCGACCCCAAGCTCAAGATCCACATGTACGGCAAGGACGTGAAGCCCGGCCGCAAGGTCGGACACGTCAACACCTACGGCGACGACCTGGACGACGTGCTGGAGCGCGCCCGTCACGCAGCCGGCTATCTGAGAGGCACGATCACCGAATGAGCCCCGTTGTTGGCATCGTCATGGGTTCGGACTCCGACTGGCCCGTCATGGAGGCCGCCGCCAAGGCCCTGGACGAGTTCGAGATCGCCTACGAGGTCGACGTCCTCTCCGCGCACCGCATGCCCCGCGAGATGATCACGTACGGCGAGCAGGCCGCCGACCGCGGCCTGAAGGTGATCATCGCGGGGGCCGGGGGCGCCGCCCATCTGCCGGGCATGCTCGCCTCCGTCACCCCGCTGCCGGTCATCGGCGTGCCGGTGCCGCTGAAGTACCTCGACGGCATGGACTCCCTGCTGTCGATCGTGCAGATGCCGGCCGGTGTCCCGGTCGCCACCGTCTCCGTCGCCGGTGCCCGCAACGCCGGTCTGCTCGCGGCCCGCATCCTCGCCGCGCACGACGAGGACCTGCTGCACAGGATGCGCGACTTCCAGCAGGACCTCAACGACCAGGCCACCGAGAAGGGCAAGCGGCTGCGCTCCAAGGTCGAGAGCCAGGGCCACTTCGGCTTCGGGAAGTGACGTCCGTGACCTCGCTGGACGAAGTCCGCGCGCTGCTGCGGGAGTTCCCGGTGGTCGACGGCCACAACGACCTGCCGTGGGCGCTGCGCAAGGCGGCGGGCTACGACCTGGACAAGCTGGACATCGCCGGGCACCAGGGCGCGCACCTGCACACCGACCTGCCGCGGCTGCGTGAGGGCGGGGTGGGCGCCCAGTACTGGTCGGTGTACGTGCCGGCCGAGCAGCCCGAGCCGGTGGCGGCGACGCTGGAGCAGATCGACTGCGTACGGCAGATGCTGGCCCGCTATGCGAAGGAGCTGGCCCCGGCCCTGACGGCCGCCGACATGGAGGGGGCCCGCCGGGACGGCCGTATCGCCTCGCTGATGGGCGCCGAGGGCGGCCACTCCATCGCCAACTCGCTGGGCACCCTGCGCGGCCTGTACGCGCTCGGCGTGCGCTACATGACGCTCACCCACAACTCCAACGTGGACTGGGCGGACTCCGCGACCGACGAGCCGAGGGCGGGCGGCCTGACCGCGTTCGGCCGTGAGGTCGTCCACGAGATGAACCGGCTCGGCATGCTGGTCGACCTCTCGCACGTGGCGGCGACGACCATGCGGGACGCGCTGGACGCGACCGACGCGCCGGTGGTCTTCTCGCACTCCTCGGCCCGCGCGGTCTGCGACCACCCCCGCAACATCCCGGACGACGTCCTCGAACGCCTCCCCGCCAACGGCGGCGTGGCCATGGTGACGTTCGTGCCCAAGTTCGTCCTCCAGGCGGCCGTCGACTGGACGGCCGCGGCGGACGACAACCTGCGCGCGCACGGCCTGCACCACCTGGACACCAGCCCGGAGGCGATGGCGCTGCACCGTGCCTTCGAGGAGCGCACCCCGCGCCCGATCGCCACGGTGTCGACGGTGGCGGACCATCTGGACCACATGCGCGAGGTGGCCGGCATCGACCACCTGGGCATCGGCGGTGACTACGACGGCACGGCGTTCACCCCGGACGGCCTGAACGACGTCTCCGGCTACCCCAACCTGCTCGCCGAACTGCTCGACCGCGGCTGGTCCAGGTCCGACCTGGCCAAGCTGACCTGGCAGAACGCGGTACGGGTACTGGGCGCGGCCGAGGACGTGGCCCGTGACCTGCAGGCGACCCGTCCGGCCTCCCACGCCACCATCGAGTCGCTCGACGGCTGAGCGCGCGGCCCGGCGGGGCGGGCCGGCCGGTGTGACCGTTCGTTCCGCCTGGGTTGTCAGGTGCCGGTACCGGACCGGCTGAGGGGTGCGCCGAGGACCAGCCGCCCGGCCGGCTCCGGCCTGCCGAACGCAACCAGGTCGGCGCCGGCCGCCCGTGTCCCCGTCCCCCAGGTCGACCGTCCGGTGTCCCCGTCCCCCCGGGGCCGGCCGTCCGGGGGCCTGGCCCGGCCCGCCGAGGGGCACCGCATCGGCCGCGTGACCGGCGGCGCGAGGCGGTCCCGGAAGCCCCTGGACCAGGCCATCCGTACCACCCGGGAGGCCCGATCGGTCGTACCCCCGAACGCCCCACTCACCAGGAAGCCCTCGTCCCCTCCGTGCGACCGTGGCGATACGCGCCACCACGACGTAGCTCACGACCGACGTAAGCGACGACGACGTACGGAGCCCGCCATGGCCGACCTCCAGGACGACAGCCCCATCACGACCGAGGCCGGCGAGGGCGACGGACTGCCGGACGACCCCTTCCCCCAGGAGCCGACGTTCCTGGAGCGGGCCCACACGCTGCTCGCCGCCCACCCGGTCGCCGACGGCTACAGCGGACTGCCCTGGGCCCTGCGCCATCTGCCCTGGTACGACCTGGAGCTGGGGGAAGCGGCCGTCGACACCGACGTCCCGCGGCTGCGCGAGGGTCACGTCGGCGCGCTGTTCTGGTCGCTGCACCTGCCCGAGGGCCCCGGCGGCGGCCGGGCGATGACCGCGACCCTGGAACAGCTGGACCTGGTGCACTCGGTGATCGAGGCCCATCCGGAGGGCCTACGCCTGGTGCGCACCGCCGGACAGATCATCGACGCCCGCAACCACGGCCGGGTCGCCGTGCTGCTGGGCCCCGCCCACGCCACCGCGCTCGACGACTCCCTGCGCATCCTGCGCATCCTGCACACCCTGGGCCTGCGGGTGCTCACGCTCGCGGGCACGGCCTGGGCGGGGGAGAAGGGGCTCACCCGGTTCGGTGAGGAGGCGGTGCGCGAGATGAACCGGCTGGGCGTGCTCGCCGATGTCTCCGGCGCCTCCCCGGCCACCGCCCGACGCGCCCTCGCGCTGTCCAAGGTCCCGGTGCTGTGCACCCGCTCCGCCGCCCGGGCCCTGCGCCCACACCCCGCCAACCTCTCCGACGAGCTGCTCGCCGCGCTGGGTTCGGCGAAGGGCCTGTGCATGGTGCCGCTGACCGCCGAGCAGACCGGGCCGACCGTCCATGACGTAGCCGACCACCTAGACCATGTGCGGGACGTGGCCGGTCCTGAGTGCGTCGGCCTGTCCGGCACCTACGACTCCGGCGCCGTCCACCCCCGCGACCTCGCCGACGCCTCCCGCTACCCGCACCTGATCGCCGAACTGCTCCGGCGTGGCTGGTCCGAGACCGAGCTGGCCCTGCTGACCTGGGGCAACGTCCAACGGGTGCTGCGCAGCGCGGACTTCACCGCCCGGGCCGCACAGCACCGCAGGGAGGCCTCCAACGCCAAGATCGCGGAGCTGGACAACTCCTGACCGGCCGCTCGGCGCCTCACGGACGATCGATCCGGCACAGGCAGAACGGATGCCCGGCCGGATCGGCGTACACCTGGAAGTCCTTCTTCTCGCGGTCCTCCAGGTCCAGCGGCCGGCCGCCCAGCGCGAGCACCCGCTCATGGGCCGCGTCGACCTCCGCCCAGGTCCGGCCGGCGTCGAAGTCGAGATGGAACTGCTGGCCGTTGCGGTCCGCGCGCGGCCACTCCGGCGGGGTGTGCCCCTCGGCCCGCTGGAAGGCCAGCCGCGGCCCGTCCGGCACCTGCAGCACCACCCAGTCGTCGTCCTCCCCCTCAGCGGCGCCTTCCCCGGAGGGGGTACCCCCGGCCACGGCCGCGTAGAAGCCGGCCAGCGCCCAGGGATCGGGACAGTCGAGCACGACGGAACGGAAACGGGCCACGGATGCCATGGGATCCTCCCTGGTTTCAGCAGGCGCACAGGCAGAACGGGTGCCCTGCCGGGTCGGCGTACACACGGAAGGTCCGCTCGCGGTCCTGTGCGTCCAAGGGCTTGGCGCCCAGCTCCAGCACGCCCTTCTCCGCCGCGTCGAGGTCCTCCACCACCAGGTCGAGGTGGAACTGCTGCGAGGCGTCCGGTGCGGGCCACTGCGGCGGCACGAACCCCGGTGCCCGCTGGAAGGCCAGTGCCGGGCCGCCGGGCACCTTCAGGTCCACCCAGTCGCCCTCGTCCTGGACGGTGCCGCCCAGCACCTGGGCGTAGAAGCCGGCGAGCGCGCGCGGGTCGGGACAGTCCAGCACCACGACGCCGAGCCTGGCGAGAGCCATGACTACCTCCTTGTGTCACGGACAGCGTTACCCCTAAGGACGGGTAACCGGTAACGGTTACTGCATGCTCCCCCATAGGAGGTAACGTCGCAAGCATGAATGACAGATCGGCCGCTCCCGGAGCCCTGGCGCTGGTCGAGTCCCTGGTCAACACGCTGGACATGGAGACCGGCGCCGACACGCTGGACACGGCGGAGGGCCGGGGGCGCTTCGGGATCGCCGAGGACGGGCTGGAGGAAGCGCGACAAGTGCGGGAGTCGCTGCGGGCCGTGCTGCTCGCGCACGCCGGCCACCGGCCGCACGACGACGTGACCCCGCTCGGCGAACTGCTGGCCCGTGCCCCGCTGTACGTCGCCGTCGACGAGCGGGACGGCTCCGCGTCCCTCACCCCCGCCCTTGACGGGCCGCTGCTCTCCCGCGTCGCCGCGGCCGTCGCCGAGGGGCTGGCGGAAGGCACGTGGATGCGGCTGAAGGCATGCGAGGCCGACGACTGCCACTGGGCCTACTACGACCGCAGCCCCGCCGGGCGGGGCCGCTGGTGCTCGATGCAGGTGTGCGGGGCGCGGGCGAAGATGCGCCGTTACCGGGCCAAGGAGGGGTAAGACACAGGCAGTTCAGCGGCCACGTATGTGTGCGGTGGTGCAGAATGCGAAAAGACGCCGGTTCGGCCGACTGAGCCTCGGCCGAACCGGCGTCACCTTCCGGCTGCTCACGCCGTCGGGCGGCCCATCGCCCGGAACGTCCAGCCCGCCCGCCGCCACTGCTCCGGGTCGAGCGCGTTGCGGCCGTCCAGGATCGTGCGGGCCGCCGCGACCTCGCCGAGCGCCGCCGCGTCCAGCTCCCGGAACTCCCGCCACTCGGTGAGGTGCAGGACGACATCGGCGCCCCGCACGGCCTCCAGCGCCGTACCGGCATAGCCCAGGGTGGGGAAGACCTTGCGGGCGTTGTCCATGCCCTTCGGGTCGTACACGGTGACCTGGCCGCCCTGGAGATGGATCTGGCCGGCCACGTTCAGCGCGGGCGAGTCGCGCACGTCGTCCGAGTCGGGCTTGAACGTCGCGCCGAGCACCGCGACCCGCTTGCCGAGGAAGGAGCCGCCGCCGAGCGCCTCCCGGGTCATCTCGACCATCTGGCCGCGCCGGCGCATGTTGATGGAGTCGATCTCGCGCAGGAAGGTCAGCGCCTGGTCCGCGCCCAGCTCACCGGCCCGCGCCATGAAGGCCCGGATGTCCTTCGGCAGACAGCCGCCGCCGAAGCCGATCCCCGCGCGCAGGAACTTCTTCCCGATCCGGTCGTCGTGCCCGATGGCCTCCGCCAGCTTCGCCACGTCACCGCCCGCGGCCTCGCAGACCTCCGCCATCGCGTTGATGAACGAGATCTTCGTCGCGAGGAAGGAGTTCGCGGCCGTCTTCACCAGCTCGGCCGTCGGGAAGTCGGTCACGACGAACGGCGTGCCCTCGCCGACCGGGGTCGCGTACACCTCCCGCAGCAGCTTCTCGGCCCGCTCGCTGCGCACGCCCACCACGATCCGGTCCGGGTGCAGGGTGTCCCGCACGGCGAAGCCCTCGCGCAGGAACTCCGGGTTCCAGGCCAGCTCCGCGTCGCCGCCCGCCGGGGCGTGCTCGGCGAGATGGCGGGCCAGCCGCTCGGCCGACCCCACCGGCACGGTCGACTTGCCGACGACCAGCGCCGGGCCGTGCAGATGCGGGGCGAGGGAGGAGACCGCGGAGTCGACGTAACTCATGTCGCAGGCGTACTCGCCGTGCTTCTGCGGGGTGTTCACACACACGAAGTGCACATCGCCGAACGCCCCGACCTCGGCCCAGTCGGTGGTGAACCGCAGCCGCCCGGTGGAGCCCTCGATACCCGCGACGTGCCGGCGCAGCAGCTCTTCGAGACCCGGCTCGTACATCGGGGTCTCGCCGCGCTCCAGCATGGCGATCTTCTCCGGTACGACGTCGAGCCCCAGCACCTCGAAGCCGAGCTCGGCCATGGCCGCGGCGTGTGTGGCGCCGAGATAGCCGGTGCCGATCACAGTGATCTTCAGGCTCATGGGTGCGCTCCAGCTAGGGGACTCTCTCGTGCGGTGCCCGAGCATAGCCGGGCCGGTCACGGGGCAATTTCCCCGCTGTCGCGTAGCTCACGTAGGCGTCCCACGGACGGCCCTCTAAAATTTGAGTTACTTAACGGTAATTAGCGTCAGTATCACTGCGTCTTTGGAGCGTGAGAGACCGTGGCCGGATCGGCTGACTTCGACCTGTACCGCCCGTCCGAGGAGCACGACATGCTCCGCGACGCCGTCCGTTCCCTGGTCGAGGCGAAGATCGCGCCGTACGCCGCGGCGGTGGACGAGGAGGCCCGCTTCCCGCAGGAGGCCCTCGACGCCCTCGTCGCGGGCGACCTGCACGCGGTGCACGTCCCCGAGGAGTACGGCGGCGCCGGTGCCGACGCGCTCGCCACGGTCATCGTGATCGAGGAGGTCGCCCGCGCCTGCGTCTCCTCCTCCCTGATCCCCGCCGTGAACAAGCTCGGCTCCCTCCCGGTGATCCTCTCCGGCGGCGAGGAGCTGAAGAAGAAGTACCTGACCCCGCTCGCCAAGGGCGACGCGATGTTCTCGTACTGCCTCTCCGAGCCGGAGGCGGGCTCGGACGCCGGCGGCATGAAGACGAAGGCGGTCCGCGACGGCGACCACTGGGTCCTCAACGGCGTCAAGCGCTGGATCACCAACGCGGGCGTCTCCGAGTACTACACGGTCATGGCCGTGACGGACCCGGGCAAGCGCACCAAGGGCATCTCCGCCTTCGTGGTCGAGAAGTCCGACGAGGGCGTCTCCTTCGGCGCCCCGGAGAAGAAGCTCGGCATCAAGGGCTCCCCGACCCGCGAGGTCTACTTCGACAACGTCCGCATCCCCGCCGACCGCATGATCGGCGAGGAGGGCACCGGTTTCGCCACCGCGATGAAGACCCTGGACCACACCCGCATCACCATCGCCGCCCAGGCCCTCGGCTGCGCCCAGGGCGCCCTCGACTACGCCAAGGGCTACGTCCAGGAGCGCAAGCAGTTCGGCAAGCCGATCGCCGACTTCCAGGGCATCCAGTTCATGCTCGCCGACATGGCGATGAAGATCTCGGCGGCCCGTGCCCTCACCTACCAGGCCGCCGCCGCCTCCGAGCGCGGCGACGCCGACCTCACCTACCTGGGCGCCGCCGCCAAGTGCTTCGCCTCGGACGTGGCGATGGAGGTCACCACGGACGCCGTCCAGCTGCTCGGCGGCTACGGCTACACCCGCGACTACCCGGTCGAGCGCATGATGCGCGACGCCAAGATCACTCAGATTTATGAGGGCACGAACCAGGTCCAGCGGATCGTCATGGCCCGCAACCTGCCGTAACGGTCCGGGTCCGCAGGCTCTTGCGTGAAGGCGCCCCCGGGGGGCGCCTTCGTGCTTTCCGGCGCCTTCGCGTTTCCTCGGGGCACCTTACGACCGGTCGGTCACATGCGGGCCCGGCCGGGCCGTCGTAGGACGGAAGCACACGGGACCCGCCCCGGGCCCCCGCTCCGAGGAGGAGCCATGACCCAGTCCCAGATGATGCCTGCCCTCACGCAGCAGATGCAGGACTGCATCGAGGCCTGCATGAACTGCCACAGCATGTGCGAGGAGGCCATGAGCTCCTGCATGCAGAAGGGCGGCCAGCCGCAGATGCAGGTCATGCGCGCCCTGATGGACTGCTCCGAGATGACCCGCATGTGTGCCGACATGATGATGCGGCGCTCGCGCATGTCCGCCGAGATGTGCACGCTCTGCGCCAAGGTCTGCGAGATGTGCGCCGAGGCATGTATGTCCATGCCGGACGACCAGCAGATGATGCGCTGCGCGGAGGCGTGTCGCCGCTGCGCGGAGACCTGCCGGGCCATGGCGGGCGCCGGCATGTGAGGCCCCGTCCGGCATAGTGCCGTACCGCGCGTACGGGTTCAGTCCTTGGTCATCCAGACCCAGGGGAAGCCGAATCCGTATGCGCGGTCCATCACTTCGTTCACCGACTGGTGTGGCGTGCCGGCGAACCACCGGACCTCCCGGCGGACGGTCAGCGCACCCGCTTCCGGAACGGCCAGGGCGATCGCACAGCCGTTCACTCCACCGGGGGAGTCGTCCAGGGCGATGCGGAACCCTCCGGACGGCGCGGTGACCGTGGCGACGGCACCGAGGCTGCGGAAGTCCACGGCACCGTCGTAGACGTACACGTAGAAGAGCAGCCGGCGGAAGTGCTCCCGCCGGCCGAGGTTGACGCGGACCGTCTCCCCGTCGGAGGAGGCGCCCGTGCGGTCGTCCTGGTCCAGCTCCACGTACGGCCACTGGCCCAGGGAGCCGAACGCCCTGCCGAGCGGTTGTACGGCCACGCCCCTCCCGTCGGTGCACGAGACCATGCAGCCCAGGTCCAGGTCGGCCCCGGCCGACTCCGGCCAGTTGAGGTTCACCTGCAGGATGCCGCGGCCCGTGACCCGGGCCCGGGGAGCCTGGCGGGTGAGCACGGCGTCCCCGGGCGGGACGCGGCGCGGCCGGGCGTCCGGCCGGAGATCCGGGAGGGGTGCAGTATCGGGTGCCGTCCCGGGCGCCGTACCGGGCTTCAGGCGGATCGTGCCCCGGCGGCGGTTGTCGTTGCTCAACGTCCCCTCCTCGGACCGCCGTTCGCACCTCCGGCGTGATCCCCGAGTGTATGACGGGCCGTGGGATTCTGGAGTACGCTCGGTTGCCTTGGTCACACGTACGGTGCGTGGGACCGTCGGGGGCGGGGCACGCCGTCAGGGTGGGGATCCACGCGTGCCGCCGATGAGCCCCCCGGGTACGTCGCGCGGTGGGGGTGGGTATGCCGGCTGGCGCCCTGATGGACCGTCATGTAGTCGCCAAGAGTCTGAGAGACATGGCCGAGCTGCCCGGACTGGGCGCCCGGCGCGAGGAGTTGACCGCCCTTGCGGACGCCCTGGGCGCGCGGGATCTCGCCGCGCTCGAGCCCTGGGCGGAGCTGGACCTCCTGGCCGCCTACGCGCGGCCCGAGAGCCTGCGGCAGGCCGGGAGCGGCGCCGCGCCCGAGCACCGGGCCTGGTCCTACGCGGAGGCGGCGCTGGGCGCACTCGTCTTCCTGCCGCTCATGCTCACCTGGTACGGCCTGACCAAGGCCTCGAGTGCCTACGGGGCACTGACCGGGGACGACCCGAAGGCCGCCTCCCGGCCGTTCCTGCAGCTGTGGCAGTCCGGCTTCGAAGGGCACCTCACCGGCGCCTTCACCTTCGGGCACGTGGCGATGAGCGCTACGGCGGCCATCACCGTGCTCTTCACCCTGGTTCTCGTGCACGGCGTCCGCCGGGCCACCCTCACCCGCCGCGAGGAAGCGGCCGGCCGCTGCGCCGAGGACCTCATGGCCCGGCTCGTCCCCGTACTGACCCGGGCCCAACTGGTGCTGAACGAGCAGCGCCGCAGTTCCCCGCAGCGGTTCACCGCCGAGCTCACCGAGGCGGCCACCACCCTCAACAAACTCGGCAACAACGCCGTACGCGCCCACAAGCAGCTCACGTCGGCCGCCGGCGTGGTCTCCGACGCCGTGGAGGCCGCGGAGCGCCGGCTGGCCGGCGTGGACGGCGCCGTGCAGCCCCTCGAAGCGGCGGCGGCCCGGATCGAGACGGCCGTCCAGGACGGCGCGGCACGGGTCGGCGGCGCCCTCGACGACGTCCGCGGCGCCCACGGGGACATCCGGGAGGCCGTGCAGGGCGCGGGCGACCGGGTCGAGGAGTCGGTGACGGTGCTCGCGGCGTCCCAGCGGGCCTACACCACGGGCATCGAGGTGGCCGCCGATGTCGTCACCCGGCTGCTGGACTCCGTCGGTGAGATCACCGACAGCACCGCCCGCGCCGTGGCCGAGTCCCAGCAGGCGGCACGCGAGATGAGGGCGCAGACCGAGGCCCTGCGCTCGGCGGCCGAGCGGTTCGCGAGCCTCGCGGACGGGCTCAGGAGCGTGCGCACGGCCGACCGGCCGGGGGAGCACCCCGTCGACGGTCCTCCCGGGGATGGGCGTCGAGCGCCGGACGGCCACCGCGCCGAGGGCGCCCCACGAGCCGAGGACGCCCCACGAGCCGGAACGGAGCGCGAACCGGGTCCGGTGCCGTCGGCGCTGAACGAGGCGCTGTGAAGACCCGCAGCCGGTTCCAGCCGCTGCACCTCGCGGGCTGGCTGTTCGCCGACCTGCTGCTGGTGCTCGCCCTGGTGGCCATGGGCGACCAGGGCGACCCCCTGGCGGCGCGGCCCCATGCCCCCACCCCGTCCCCCTCGGCCGGGCATCCGAAGCCCCGGCACAAGGGGCCGCGTGCCGTCGTCCGCACCCCGGTGAAGATCGCGCTGGACGCGGCGCCCGGCGACGAGGACGCCATCGTGCGGGGCCTGCGCAGTGCGACGAAACGGTACGACGGGCGGCAGGCCGCCTTCGTGCTGACGTTCGGGCGCAACACCGACCCCGGCGCGGGCGGTGCCTATGCCCACCAGGTCAACACCCTGCTGGACAAGGCCAGTCCGGACATGTTCCGCGGCGCCACCACACGTGACTTCTGGAAGGGCGGGGCCTCCACCGGCCACGCCGACCTCGAGATCTACTTCTACACCTACTGAGCGACCAGGCGGGCGCTCCCCCGTGGAGCGCCTCGTCCGCGCACTTCGTCCGCGCACTTCACCGGAGGTACCACCTTGCAGATCCTTCCCTTCTACCTGCTGTGCGACGAATCCGGGTCGATGATCGGCGAGCCCATCGACTCCATCAACGGCGCGCTGCCGGGTCTGCACCACGAGATCAGCACCAACCCGACCGTCGCCGACAAGACGCGGTTCTGCCTCATCGGCTTCTCGGACACCGCGACCGTCCTGCAGCCGCTGGTGGACCTCAGCGACATCGAGGAGGTGCCCGCGCTGGCCGCCGGCGGGCTCACCTCGTACGGCGAGGCGTTCCGCACCCTGAAGCGCTGCATCGAGGACGACGTGGCGGCGCTGAAGGCGCAGGGGCACGAGGTCTACCGCCCGGTGGCCTTCTTCCTCTCCGACGGCATCCCGACCGACGAGGACTGGGAGCAGGCCTACAAGGAGCTGAGCCAGTCCAGGTTCTGCCCGAAGATCATCTCCTTCGGTATCGGCGACGCCGAGGAGGCGACGATCGCGCACGTCGCGAACTTCCGCGCGTTCATGCAGAAGGACTCGAGCGTGACGCCCTCGCAGGCGCTGCGCGAGTTCGCCACGAGCCTCACCCGGTCGATCGTCCGGTCCGCAGCCAGCATCGCCGCGGACGGCGGCAACGGGTTCACGCTGGCCGTGGACGACACCGTGCCGGGTTTCTCCACCGTCTCCCTCGACAAGCTGTGAGCGGTGCGATGCGCCGGAAGACGAGGACGGAAGGAGCGCCGCGCCCATGAACACCGGACCGTTCCAGTCCGACACCGCTGACGCGCAGTGGCCCGAGTCACGGCCGTCCGGCCACCGGGAGGCCTCCGATCCGCTGGACGAGACATGGCGGACGGCCGACCAGGTGGTGTCCGGGCGACCGGACCCCGCGCCGCCGCAGCCGGAGACCACATCGGTTCGGCCGACGACGCCCGTACAGGACACGGCGGTTGAGCCCACGCCGGTCGAGCCTCCGCAGGGCCGGCCTGCGCCGGTCCAGCCTCCGCAGGACCGGCCCATGACGGTCCACCCCGTACCGGTTCAGCCTCCGCAGGGCCGGCCTGCGCCGGTTCAGGCTCCGCAGAGCCAGGCCGTACCGGCTCAGCCTCCGCAGGTCCAGCCCGTACCGGTCCAGCCTCCGCAGGACCGGCCCACGCCGATACAGCCCACGCCGATACAGCCCATACCGGCCCAGCCTCCGCAGGGCCCGCCCGCGCAGGTGCAGCCGGAGTCGGCGGAGCCCGCTCCGGCCGGGCCCCGGCCGGTGCAGACCGCGCCCGTCCACTCCCCGCCGGTCACCGTGGTCCCGGTCCGGCAGGCACCGGTGCCACCCTCGACACCCGACGCGCCCCCGGCGCAGCACGTCCCGTCGTCCCCGGAGCCGCTCGCGCCGGAGCCGACCGCGCCGGCACCGCACCTGCCCGCACCGGATCGGCAGCCCCCGCACGCCCAGGACCCGGCGGGCTCCGACGGGCCCCCCGTCACCACTCTCGGCGTGCCCCCGCACTCCGGCAGCAAGCCCCCGCTGTATCCCCCGGAACCCGCGGGGACGCCCGCCGTCCGGTCCGATCCGTCGGCCGCGCTGATCCCCGACATGGTGGTGGACGGCGCCGCCCACGGGCCCCTCACCGTGCGCGCGGCCTCCGTGCGCGGCGACTCGCACCGCTACCAGAGCGAGCCGCGCCAGGACTCGCTCGCCGTGACCCGTATCGGCGCACCCGGCGACGAGCTGCTGCTCCTCGCCGTGGCGGACGGCGTGGGATCCGCGGCGCGCTCGCACGTAGGCTCCCAGCAGGCCTGCCAGCTGGCGGCCACCAGTCTCGACGCGATGGCCGAGCAGCTCGCTGCGGCCCTGCGCGCGAGCGATCACGCCGGCTTCGCCGAGCTCGCCGACCGCGCCGTGCACCGGATGGCGACCGTCCTCGCGCACGACGCGCAGCAGCGTGGGGTCGACCCCGCCGCCTACGCGACCACCCTGCGGGTGCTGCTCGTGCCCCTGGACCCGGCGGTGCGGATCCGCGGGTTCCTCGCCGTCGGTGACGGGGGCACGGCGCTGCTGCGGGAGGGCCGGTGGTACACGGAGATCACCGAACCGGACCAGCCGCAGCACGGGATGATCGACACCCGTACGGCCGCGCTGCCGTACAGCCACACCGCGCAGACCGTGCTGGTCGGCCCCGCCCGCCCAGGGGACGTGTGGGTGCTGTGCACCGACGGCCTGTCCACGCCGCTGTCGGGCGACGCGGGGATGCGGGACTTCCTGGGCCGGGCCTGGGGCGGCCCGCAAGCGCCGGCCCCGGCGGACTTCCTGTGGCAGGTGCAGTACCGGGTGAAGTCGTACGACGACGACCGCACCGCCGTCGTCCTGTGGGAGGGCCCGCGGTGAGCGCGCACGACGGCGCCGACGTCCCGCTCGGCACCCTGCGCCTGGGCGACAAGGTCGGGGACGGCGGCCAGGGCGAGGTCTTCGAGGTCGGCGGTGGCGAACGGCTCCTCTACAAGAGCTACCGCCAGCCGCACATGGTCGACGGTGACGAACTCGCCGGCCTGGTCGCCCTGCGCCAGGGGCTCGGCGCCGCCGAGCGGGCCCGGCTGGAGCAGGAGACGGCGTGGCCCCTGTGCCGGGTGGTGGACGGCGGCCGGGTGTCCGGTTTCCTGATGCACCGCGCGCCCGACTCCATGACCTGGCGGACGTCTCGCGGTGACACTCGTCTGACGGAGCTGTCGTACCTGTTGCGCCCGCCCAAGGCCGCCTGGCAGGCCGTACCGCAGCCGACGCCGGCCGAGCGCTTCGCCCTGGTCCTCGCCATGGTGGAGCTGTTCAGCCGGCTGCACGCGCTGGGACTGGTCGTGGGGGACGTGTCGCAGGCGAACGTGCTGTGGACCGTGCGACCCGCACCGGCGGTGTATCTGCTGGACTGCGACGGGGCCCGGCTGGCCGGGCGGGCCCCGGTGCTGGACCAGGCGGACACCCCCGACTGGCTCGACCCGCTGGCCCCGCCGGGAGTCGTCACGGTGGACAGCGACCGCTACAAGGTGGCCCTGGTCGTCGGCAGGGTGCTCGGCCAGGATCCCTACGCGGCACCCGGCGCGGCACTGCCCCTGCTGCCGGGGGTGCTCGACGAGCGGCGGGAGCGGGCGGTGCTGTCCCTGTGGGAACAAGCGGCCGGCCCGCGCGGCGGCCGGCCCCACCTCGGACAGTGGCGCACCGCCCTCGCGGGCCGCGAGACGATCAAGCTGATGGCCGCCGAGCCCGCCCCGAAGCCGGTCGTGGACCGTTCGAAGTTCGACGGTCCACGCCGGCGGGGGCGGATCAGCCTGCGGGACTGACGGCCGGGTCAGTTGCCGGAGACGGTGACCTGCTGGTCGTTGTTCAGCTCGTCCACCAGCGTCTTGACCTTGGCCTTGTCCCAGACGAGGTTGCCGCCGACGGAGCCGGAGATCGGCATGTTCATGGACTTGCCGTCGCCGCCGCTGACGCCCTTCATCGCCCAGAACATGGAGGCCAGGTCCCACAGGGACATGTCCTTGTCGACGATCAGGGAGTCCAGGCCCGCGCCCATGGTCGGGTAGAACTTGAAGGGGTTGAGGATCGTGGACGGGGTGGCCACCTGGTGGGCCAGCGCCGACAGGAACTTCTGCTGGTTCTTGGTGCGCTGCAGGTCGGACGCGGCGAACGCGTGCCGGGTACGGACGAAGGCGAGGGCCTGCTGGCCGTTCAGGGTCTGCTTGCCCGCCTTGAAGTCGGCGCCCGAGTACTTGTCCTTGAAGCCCTTGTCGATGTCGATGGTGACACCGCCGACCGCGTCCACGATCTTGGCGAAGCCCTGGAAGCCGATCTCCACGTAGTGGTCGATGTGCAGACCGGTGTTGGCCTCGATCGTGCGGACCAGCAGCGTCGGCCCGTCCTCGGCGTAGGCGGCGTTCAGCTTCTCCTGCCGGCCCCTGGCCGGGTAGACCTTCCCGGACGTCGAGCCCTTGTACGACGGGATCGTGACGTTGGAGTCGCGCGGCAGCGAGACCAGCGTGTCGCCGTTGTCGCCGACGTGCAGGATCATCATCGAGTCCGTGCGCTTGCCCTCGGCGGCGCCGGTGTGCAGCTGCTTCTCCTCCGCCTTGGTCATGCCCTCGCGGCTGTCCGAGCCGACGATCAGGTAGTTCGTGCCGGACCCCGCCGCCGGACGGTCGATGACCTTCGACAGGTCGACCTCGCGGCGCAGCTTGGAGTCGGCCCAGAAGTAGGTCGCGACGGACGTGACGACCAGCACGGTCGCCAACGTGATCGCGGTCCACTTGATCCGGCGCCGCCAGTTCGGGCGCGGCCGGTACCGGTCGAGTTCCGGGTCCTGGTCGTTGTCGTTGGGTACGAAGCCGCCGCCGCGGTGCCCGCCGCCGTACACCTGGCCGGTGTTGTAGCCGCTGTCGTAGTCGCCGTGGCCGGCGCCCTCGTCGTATCCCCGGCCGTCCACGTACGACGGCTGCTGCGGGACACCGGCCCCGTACGGCGGCGCCGCCGGGCCGGGGTCGCCGTAGGAGCGCTGGCCGGGCGGTACCGCCGGGCCGCGCCGCACCTGACGCATCACGCGGGCGCTCTCCGGCTGCGCGCCGCCACTGCCGCGTCCGTACCGCGGGCCGCGGTTGTCGTCGGACCATCCCTCGGGCCAGTCATTCATGCGCCCCAGTGTGCAGGGCGCCGCCGTGTGCCTTACAAGGGCTGTCGGAAAATAAGGGCGGCGCTGTTGCGAAGCTGACACAAATTCCGCGATTGTCACTTCGGCATAAGGTGGAGGGCATGACAGACCAGGCCACGGACGTGAATCCGGACACCGAACCGGAGATTCCGGGCAAGCCGACGTCCGCCTCGCGCACCACGCTCAGCCACATCATGACCCACAACGACACCAACCTGCTGGGAACGGTGCACGGCGGGGTGATCATGAAGCTGGTCGACGACGCGGCGGGCGCCGTGGCCGGCCGGCACTCCGGCGGCCCCGCCGTCACCGCGTCCATGGACGAGATGGCGTTCCTCGAGCCGGTGCGCGTCGGCGACCTGGTGCATGTGAAGGCACAGGTGAACTGGACCGGCCGTACCTCCATGGAGGTCGGCGTCCGGGTCCTCGCCGAGCGCTGGAACGAGTCGGCCCCGGCGACCCAGGTCGGCTCGGCCTACCTGGTCTTCGCCGCCGTCGACGCCGACGGCAAGCCGCGCCGGGTGCCGCCGGTCATCCCGGAGACCGACCGCGACCGCCGCCGCTGCCAGGAGGCCCAGATCCGCCGTACCCACCGGCTGGCCCGCCGCCGGGCGATCCGCGAGCTGCGCGAGAAGCGGGCGGCTGAGGGCTTCGAGGACTAGCAACTCCCTTGTTCTGCCGGAGGGTTGTACGGCAGTGGGAAAGGTCACGAAGCGTTATCCGGCGGTGATCTGTGTGGATACTGTAATGGCGTGGACATACCAAGCCCAGGCCCTGAGGGCGGCATCGACCCGGCGGACCGGTGGGTGCGCGATCCGCACACCGGGGAGTACGAGCTGCGCGCCGCCCCGCCCGCCGGGCGGCCGGCCGTGCCCGGGCCCCGCCAGGAGTCCGTCGTCCCCCGGGCCCGGGAGGGGCGCCGACGCGCCGCGGGCCGGGACCGGCGCAAGGAGGGCAAGGGGAAGTCCACCGGAAAAAGGATTCTGCTGTGGACCGCCGGCACGCTCACCTTTGTCCTCGTGGTGACCGCCGTCGGCGGCTATCTCTACCTCAGGCATCTCGACGGCAACATCAGCACCACCGACACCGCAGGTGCCACCAGTGACTCCTTCAGCAAGGACAAGGCGTTCAACATCCTGCTGATCGGCACCGACAAACGGCAGGGCAAGGGCGACACCGGCTACGGCGACGCCGAAGACGGTCTCGGGCACGCGGACACCGACATCCTGCTGCACGTCTCTCAGGACCGGACGAACGCGACCGCACTCAGCATCCCGCGCGACCTGATCACCGACATACCTGACTGCCCGACCAGGCAGCCCGACGGCACGATCAAGACCATCCCGGGCACGCGCCACACGAAGTTCAACGAGAGCCTCGGCCAGCTCGGCCGCGACCCCGGCTGCACCGTCCGCACCGTGGAGCGGCTCGCCGGGGGCATGAAGGTCGACCACTTCATGATGGCCGACTTCAACGCGGTGAAGACACTGACGACGGCCGTCCACGGGGTCCAGATCTGCCTGGCGCACGCCGTGAAGGACAAGGAGTCGCACCTGGACCTGCCCGCCGGGCCGTCGACGGTCCAGGGCGAGCAGGCGCTGGCCTTCGTCCGCACCCGGCACAGCTGGGCCCACGAGAGTGACCTGGACCGCATCCAGGCCCAGCAGCAGTTCCTCGGCTCCCTCTTCCGCAGGATGAAGTCCGACTCCACGCTCACCAGTCCGACCACGCTGCTGGACCTCGCGGAGGCGGCGACCAAGGCACTCACGGTGGACAAGGGCATCGGGCACATCAGCACGCTCAAGGACGTGGCCCTGGAGCTGAAGAAGGTGCCGACGAAGAACATCAGCTTCGGCACCCTGCCGGTGCTGGACAACCCCGCCGACGGCCCGGTCCACCAGACGGTCGTCCTCAACGAGGGTCCCGCCCAGCAGGCCTTCTCCATGATCAAGAACGATCTCTCCTTCACCGAGGTGAAGAAGAAGCAGAAGGCGCAGGAGGCGGCCAGGCTCAAGGGCCCGCGCTCGGCACCCGGTGACGTCCGCGTCGACCTCTACAACGCGGGCGCGCCCTCCGGCTCCGCCCAGACCGCCCTGGCCTGGCTGCAGACCGAGAAGGGCGTGACCAGGTCCAGCCAGCTCGGCAACACCGGCACCCACCAGCCGAGGACCACCCTGGAGTACGCCGCCGCCCAGGCCGACCAGGCCCGCGAGCTGGCCGACCTCATGGGGCTGCCGGCCGCCGCGCTCAAGCCGGGCAGGAGCGAGAAGAACGCGCAGGGCCTCCCCGCGATCGTGCTGCGCCTCGGCGCCGACTTCCAGGGCGCGGGCGTCCCCCTCACCGGCCCGGCCAAGACCCCCGACGTCCAGAAACACACGGCCGACCAGGTCAAGTGCGCCTCGTGAGCCAGTGCTGCGACCGGACTAGGTGCCCGCGCAGGTCACCTCGTTGCCGCGCACCACGGTCTGCTGCGGCTGGTTCGGGTCCTCGAAGCGCACCTTGTGGACGTCCTTGAAATCGGGACCGGCGGTCACCTTCAGCAAGGGCCCCTGGCCCGGTGCCACGCGCAGCTCGGCGCCCGGAAGGGCGGCCGCCAGGGCACGGGCCGAGCGGTCCCAGCGGGGGTCGTAGGAGATGACCGTGCGCGGCACATGGGCGGGGGCGGTCACCGGCCGGTGGGTCGTGGCGAAACCGGTCGCCGCGAGCGCCGCGTCGAGCCGTTTGCCGAGCCCGACGGTTGCGGTGCCGTTCGCCACCAGGACGCGGACCTGCCGGGGATCCACCTCCACCGGCGCCGGGGCGGGGCCGTGGCCGCGGTCCGGGTGGTCCGCGGTGAGCGGCTTGTCGTCGCGCACGGCCGCGAACAGCTGGTCGGCCTTGGCCTGGTCCCACTTCAGGGTCGAGCCGAGGCCCTTGACCTCGTAGTTCACCTGCGCGACGGGCACGGTGGTGAACTCGGAGGAGGACGGGGAGAAGTTCCGCATGGCCCGGCCGAGGTCGAGCAGCTCGTCGGTGCCGAAGCCCTTGTCGGCACGGACCGAGCCGAGCACCGCGCGGGTCACGTCCCTGAACCGCATCGGGTTCAGCAGAACCCCGGACGAGGTGGTCCTCTCGATCAGCGCGGCCAGGAACCGCTGCTGCCGCTTCATCCGGCCCAGGTCGCTCGCCGCGTCGACGTGCCGGGCCCGCACGTACTGCAGGGCCTGCCCGCCGTTGAGGACGTGCGTGCCGGGCGCGAGGTCGAGACCGGTGTACGAGTCCTTCAGCGGGGTGGGTGTGCAGACGCTCACCCCGCCGAGGACGTCCACGGTCTTCATGAAGCTGGTGAAGTCGACCTCCAGATAGTGGTCGATCTTCACATGGGTCATGTTCTCGACCATGCGGATGGTCAGCTGGGGGCCGCCCTCGGCGTAGGCCGCGTTGAGCTTGATCGGGTGGGCTCCCAGCTGCTGCCCGGTCCTCTGGTCGGTGCGCGCGGGCACCTCGGCGTAGGAGTCGCGCGGCAGGCTCACCACGGTGGCCCGGTCCCGGTTGTCCGAGACGTGCACGATCATCATCGTGTCGGTGCAGTGGCAGGGCGCCCCGCCCAGCCGGTACTTCCGCCGCTCCTGCTCGGTGATCCTGTCGCGGCCGTCGGTGCCGACCAGCAGGATGTTCGTGCCGTTGCCGGCGCGAGGCCGGTTCTTCATGTCCTTGAAGGCGTCGATCCGGGTGATCCCCGCGTCCAGGCTGCTGATCACCGCGTGCCCGATCCCGGCCGAGGCGAGCACCACGACCGACAGCGTGGTCACCGCCCGCATGGCCCAGCGGGGCCGCCTGGGCGGCCGCACGGACCGCACGGGACGCTCGGGCTGGCGCGGCACACGGCGGGGCGGCTGCGGTCGGCGCTGCGGACGAGCGGGGGACCGGGGCGGGCTGGACAAGGAGGACACCTCCGGACGAGGCCGTACGTGGGATCCGTGAGCACCGTAGGCCGATACGATCTCCAGCCCGGCTCTGCGCCCCGGCGGCGCGCACCGGTGTCCCCCGTTCGCGGTAACGTGAGCGTCCTATGAACGCCAAGCCCGACGTGCGACACCCCGCCGTTTCTGTGATCATGCCTGTCCTCAACGAGGAGCGGCATCTGCGCGGGGCCGTCCAAGCGATCCTCGCGCAGGAGTACGCCGGCGAGCTGGAGGTCGTGATCGCCCTCGGTCCGTCCACGGACCGCACGGACGAGATCGCCGCCGAGCTCGTGGCGGAAACCGCCCGCGATGCAAACAAGCGTGTGCACACCGTCCCGAACCCGACCGGCCGCACGCCCGCGGCGCTGAACGCGGCGATCAAGGCCTCCCGGCATCCGATCGTGGTCCGCGTCGACGGCCACGGCATGCTCTCGCCGAACTACATCGCCAACGCCGTGCGGCTCCTCGAGGAGACCGGCGCGCAGAACGTCGGCGGCATCATGCACGCCGAGGGCGAGAACGACTGGGAGCGCGCGGTCGCCGCCGCGATGACCTCGAAGATCGGCGTCGGCAACGCGGCCTTCCACACCGGTGGCGAGGCCGGCCCCGCAGAGACGGTGTACCTCGGCGTCTTCCGCCGTGCGGCACTGGAGCAACAGGGCGGCTACAACGAGGAGTTCATCCGCGCCCAGGACTGGGAGCTGAACTTCCGGATCAGGGAAGCGGGCGGGCTGATCTGGTTCTCGCCCGAGCTGAAGGTGTCGTACCGCCCGCGGCCCTCCGTCCGGGCGCTCGCCAAGCAGTACAAGGACTACGGCCGCTGGCGGCACGTCGTGGCCCGCTACCACTCGGGCTCCATCAACCTGCGCTACCTCGCCCCGCCGACGGCGGTGTGCGCGATCGCGGCGGGCGTGGTCGTGGGCGCGCTGCTGACCCCCGTGGGTTTCGTGATCCCGGCGGGCTACCTCGCGGCGATCGCCCTCGGATCCGTCCCCGCGGGCAGGGGCCTGCCGCTGAAAGCCCGGCTGCAGATCCCGGTGGCGCTCGCCACCATGCACATGTCGTGGGGCTGGGGCTTCCTGACCAGCCCGAAGTCCCTGGCCAAGCGGGTCATCGCGTCACGGCGGCCGGCGGTTCTCGCCTCGCACTGAACCAGGGTGCGCGGGGGGCCCGCTGCCCGGGCAGCGGGCCCCCCGCGTGTCGGTGCCGTCACCGGGCCGGCGTGTCGGTCACCACTGGTAGGGCTTGTACACGTCCATGCACTTGCTGGTGTCGGCACCGTTGATCGAGTCGGTGTTGCCCGGCATGTCCCCGGCCTTCGGCGGGGCCTGCTGGGGATAGGCCGCGCCGGTGCGCCAGTCCGCGCCCACGACCACCGTGACGCCCGAGACGTCGGTCGACTGCCGCACCGCGCTCATCGGGATGCCGAGCGCCTTCGCCACGGCCTGCGCGTCACCCTGCAGATCCGCGCTCGGGTACTGCACGACCGTGCTGTCCTCGGACAGCGTCTCCGAGGTGTCGGCGGTCGCCTGGGCGTAGCCCTTCTGCGCCAGCACCTGGCTGATGTCGTTCGCCCGGCCGCCGACCGCGCTCTGCGTGGAGGTCCGGGTGGCGTTGCGCACCAGCACCCCCAGCCGGTTCGGGTCCGTGGAGGGCGAGTTGGTCGCCGGGGTCCTGTTCACGATCGGCTTCGTGGCCGACGCCTTGCCGTTCTTGTCGAACGGCACGTCGTCGCGGAGCATCTCCCACACCTTGGCGGCGTTGGCCGTGTCCGGCACGACGTGCTCGCTGTTCTGCGGGTCGTCGAGGTGCGGCATGGTCATCGACGTGATGCGGTTCGTCGGCACCGACTTCAGCTCCATGGCCAGGTCGTACAGCTTCTTGACCGAGCCGATCTCCTCGGAGACCTGCAGCGACTTGGTGGCCGCCTCGGCCAGGTCCATCAGCCGCCCGCTGTCGGTGAAGACGTTCTGGTGCTTCAGGGTGCGGACCATCGAGTTGAGGTACATGTGCTGGGCGCGGGCCCGCATCAGGTCGCTGCCCCAGGCGTGCCGCGTGCGCAGCCACTGCAGGGCCTGCTCGTGGTAGATCTTCTGCGTCCCGGCCTTCAGCTTCAGCCCGGAGCCGCCGGGCTGGGCCGGCGTCGGGTGGTCCCAGACGTTCTGCTTCACACAGACCTCGACACCGCCGATGGCGTCGGCCATGTTCACGACACCCGCGAAGTCGATCATCATCCAGTGATCGATGTAGACACCGGTGAGCTCCTCCCAGGTGGCCAGCGTGCAGCCGGCCCCGCCCCGGGCCAGGGTGACGTTGATGATGTCGTCGGTCTCCGGATACTGCTTCCCGGTCTTGGGGTCCGTGCACTTGGGGATGTGCACGCGGGTGTCGCGGGGGATGCTCACCATGGCGGCGCTCTTGCGGTCCGCGGACAGGTGGATGAGCATCTGCACGTCGGCGAGCGGAGGCGCGCCGACGCTCTGCCGGTGCCCGCCGAGCTTCAGGTCCTCGGGCGTGTTGCGGCTGTCGGAGCCGATCAGCAGGATGTTCATCGGCGTCTGCCCGGCCGCGTTCGCCGGCGTCTTGTACGCCTTGGAGTCGTCGGCGCTGCTGCGCTGACCCTTGCGGATGTTGCCGTTCAGGTGCTGGTAGTACAGAAAGCCGGCGCTCGCGGCGCCAAGTATGACCACCGTCAGCACGGTCGCCGACCAGCGCAGGGCGCGCCGTCTGCGCCGTGGTCGCTCGGCCTGGGAACCGCCTCTGCGCCGCCCCCCGCCGTGCCGTCCGGGCCCCTCCGGCGACTTCCGGTCCCGCGCCATCATGTCGTCGACCGCAGGACCCTGCCCCCGCACGTCACTCTGCGCCAATCTTCCTGCCCTCCCCACCCTTGCGCCATGAACGGGCCCGTCCCGCGTCCGGTTAGACGCACGACGGGCCCGTTGGGTTACCTACGAGGCGCACTTCACCTTGTCTGCCGTGGACTTGTCGACCGTCGGCGCCTTCGACGGAGCGGTCAGGGAGACCCCCGCGCCCTTGAAGTCCTTGCCCAGGGTCAGCGTCATCGCCGGCAGCCCCTGGGAGTTGGTCACGCTCTTGCCCGGCTTGAGCGCCGAGCCCGGCAGACCCATGAGATGGGCCAGCTCCCGGGCCTGCGCCGCCTGGTCGGGCGCGTACTCGAGCGTGGTCCTGCCCAGCTCCGCCGGGGCGTTGCCCGCGTTCTCCGACTTCAGCACGCCCTCCTGGTTCTGCAGCCAGTCGAGGGTCTCCTGCGCGCTGCCGGCCTGGGCGCCGCCGTTGAGGATGCGCACCCGCACGTCGGACGGCGCGGACGTGCTGCCCTTGAGCCGCGCGGCCTCCGCGTCCTTCTGCGCCTTCTGCTTCTTCTTGACCTCGGTGAAGGAGACGTCGCTGTTGATCGCGTCGAACACCTGCGGGGCGAGGGCCGGGTCGACGATCACCGTCTTGTGGACGACACCGTCGGCCGGGTTGTCCTTCACCGGCACGGTGAGGAAGCTGATGTTCTTCGTGGGCACCTTCTTCAGCTCCAGCGCGATGTCCTTGAGCGTGCTCACGGAGCCGATGCCCTTGTCGACGGTCAGCGCCTTCGTGGCGGCCTCGGCGAGGTCGATCAGCTTGCTCGGGCTCGTCAGGGTGTCGCTGGAGGACATCTTGCGCATCAGCGAGGCCATGAACTGCTGCTGGACCTTGATGCGGTCCAGGTCGCCCGCGTTGCCCCAGCTGTGCCGGGTCCGCACGAAGGCCAGGGCCTGCTCACCCTCGATCTTGTGCTCGCCGGCGGACAGTTTCAGATGCGACTGCTTGTCGTTCACCGCGTGGGCGAGGCACACGTTCACCCCGTCGACCGCCGTCGTCAGCGTCTTCACGGCGTTGAAGTCCACCATCATGAAGTGGTCCGGCTGGATGCCGGTGACTTCCTTCACGGTGCGCATGGTGCAGCCCGGGTCCCGGCCGTCCTGACCGAGGCTGGTGTTGAAACGCACGTTCTGCGTGCCGGGGATGACCTTGGTCGAGCCGTCGGGCTGCTTGGTCGGGCAGTCGGGCACGTTCACGATCAGGTCGCGCGGAATGCTCAGCGCGGTCGCGTTCGTCCGGTCCTTGGAGACGTGCAGCAGGATGTTGGTGTCGGCGTGCCCGACGCTGCCCGTGTCGCCGTAGCCCGTGTTGCCCTTGCCGGTGCGCTTGTCGGTGCCGATGATCAGGATGTTGAAGGCGTCGTCCTTGCTGAAGCCGTCCTTGGCGGCGCCCTCGACGTCCGTCGTGGTGACGTTGCCCTCGAGGTGCTTGAGGTACAGATAGCCGGCCGTGCCGACGGCGACCAGCACGAACGCCGTGCCGCCGGCCGTCCAGGCCAGGACCTTCTTGACCCTCGACTTCTTCTTCACCGGCCGCCGGGTGGCCCGCCGGCCCGGAGGGGTCTCCGGCTCGCCGCCCCGGCGCCGGCCCGACCGCGGCGGCGGTACGTCGCCGCCGCGCACCTGGCCCCTCTCACGGGTCCCGCCCGGTGCCGAGTCGTTACGGCGGCGCGGCGCCCCGGCGTTGTCCCGGGCTCTGCGCGGACCGGGAACCGCCGACTGCGGTGCGGAATCGCCCAGTCGCAGTTCGTATTCGCCGGTGTTCGGATTGAGTACCCACTGGTCTGCGGGGTCGATGTTGTCCGCCCGCCCACGGCCTTGCGCGTCCACGGTTGTCCGAATCCTCCGTTGGGGCCACGCGGCGCCTTCCCCCTCAAAGGCGCTCGGGTCTCGGTGAATCAGTGCACGCCCCCAGGACGGACCTCGCGGCCAGGTGCACCGGATCGCTCACACTATCCGCCCAGTTCAGCGTCAAGCGACGTCGGTGACAAATTCCGCCTTCCTACAACTGGGCAATCCGGCTCATTTCCTGGACGGAAGTTCGGCGTCTTGATGTGCCCATTACTCACAGGTGTGTTCGGCGGCGGTGTTTCCGCGGAACGTGGGCACCGGTGAGGGACCGCCGGGACCGGGGGAGGGATCACCCTTGCCGTCGGGCTGCGAGAAATCCGCCGGCGTCTCCCGCGGCGGATTCTGGGCCACCGCCAAGGGCTGATCGGCCCGCAGCCGCGCGAACAGCTTCTCGGCCTCCGGCTCCACGAGTTGGTCACGGTTGGAGTCGTAGACGTACGACTCCCTCGGCACCGTCAGGAACTGCACCCGTTCGATGGGGATGTTACGCAGGCCGCGCACCAACTGGTACAAGCCGTGGAGGCTGGCCAGCTCCGGATCCGTGGTCAGCGAGGAGGTCGCCGCGTCCAGCACCGGATAGAGCTTCACCGGGTTCAGCAGGACGTCGCTGCTCTGCATCTTGTCGACGAGTGCGCCGAGGAACCGCTGCTGGCGTTCCATCCGTTCGGTGTCGCTGCCGTCGCCGATCGACTTGCGGGCGCGCACATAGCCGAGCGCCTGCTCCCCGTCGAGCATGACCTTCCCCGCGGGCAGCTTCAGCTTGGCGTCCTTGTCGTCGACGGGCTCCTTCAGGCAGACCTGCACGCCGTCGACGGCGTCCACCATCTCCTTGAACCCGCTGAAGTCCACGACCACGTGATGGTCGACCCGGATGTCCGTCAGCTTCTCCACGGTGCGGATCGTGCACGCCGAACCGCCGAGCAGGAAGGCGTGGTTGAACATCGCGAACACCGGCTCGCTGTGACCGCCGTCCGCCTGCCGGCATCCGGGGATGTCCACCATCAGATCCCTCGGCAGGGACACGGCGGTGGCGCTGCGCCGGTCGGCGGCCAGATGCAGCAGGATCGTGGTGTCCGACCGCTCGCTGCCCAGATCGCGTCCGTACGCGCTGTTGCCCCGCCCGGCGCGCGTGTCCGACCCGATCAGCAGGATGTTCTGTGCGCCCCGCACCAGTTCGGTGGGCCGTTCCCGCTCGTACCGGGCCAGTTCGCGGGCGGCGGCGTCGTCCGGGGTGATGTTCGCGCTGAGCCTGGCGTAGAGGGCCCAGCCGGTACCCGCGGCCGCCGTGAAGAACACGGCGAGCCCGAGCGCGGTCCCCCTCACCATCCGTCGCCGACGCCGCCGCACCAGTCCGTCCCCGGTGGCCGAGGCCCCGAGACCGGGACCGAGGGCCTTGCCTGCGGAGTCGGTCACGGGCGGGGCACCCCCTCATGGCGTACGAGCGTCGCGTCCTGCTCCTACGACCATGGCGGGGAAGCGCGGGGGAAGCGCCCTGTGCTACTCCGACCGGGGGAACTGCGGCTCCTCGGGGGCGCGGGGGACTGCTCGGGGACGCGGGGGACTGCGCGAGAAGCCACCCCGTGCCGCCCCCGCCGTCCGACCGGCGCCTCCCCCCTCCTCGGCGGTGCGTTCAGCGGCGCACCGCGGTCACCCTCTCGCTCTCGATCCGCTGGGTGAGGGCCTCCTCGCCCAGCCGGTCCAGATGCCGGCAGAGCACGACGGACCCCCCGACGGCCAACGGCGCGTACAACCCCGCGCTGACCCCTTCCCAGGTGCCGTACGGCAACCCCGACAGCAGCCTCGAACCCGGCCCGCTGAGATCCAGCCCCGGCGCGTCGCCCAAGGCCCGCCGGACCACCTCCGCGCCGCTGAGTTCCGTCCCCGCGACGATCAGAGCGGGTTCCTCCGCGTCGACCGGCGTGAAAGGAACGAACCGGTCCCCCTGGCCCGGCACCTCCACGGCGTAGTCGGCGAAGCCGGCCGGCGTCCGCGGGAACCGGCCGCCCAGCGGCCGCAGCGCGAGCGCCACCCGCTCCCCCCGGCAGGCCCGTGCCGCATCGAGCGAGTCCGGGCCGCTGACGACCACGTCGGCCGTGGCCGGGTCACCGCCGAGATCCGCCACCGCGCCCACCGAGGAACAGGCCAGCAGCCACACCGCCGTCTGCCAGTGCGCGGGCAGCAGCAGCGCGACCCGGTCGCCCGGGCCGGCGGCCAGATCGCCCTGGAGGAGATTCGCGGTCTTGGCCACCCAATTGGCGAAGGTGGCCACGGACAGTTCGACGCGTTCGCCCGTGGCGTCGTCGTAGAAGGTCACCAGGGGACGGCCGGGGTCCGCGGCGAGCGCGGAAGCCAGCAGGTCGGCAGGGGTGCGATCGGTGGCGTTCATCCGGAAAAGGGTACGCGCGGGCGTGCGTGCGCCGCGTGCGGCGGCGCCACCGGTTCGGCGGAACGGCTCCCGACGGCCCGTCAGTTCACGTCCGTGCCACCGATGGACAGATTTGTATGACTATGTCCAAGATCATGACCATGCGTGGATTCCTCACTACCTGCATCGGTGTCACCTGCGCCACGGTCCTCGCCTTTCCGCTGCCGACCCTGTCCGCGACCGCCGCACCCGCACGACCGTCCGAGGCCGGCGTCCCGGGCAGCACCCACTCCCTGCCCCTCGCCCCCCTCTCCCGCGCACGCGTCCTCGGGACGGCCCCGGAGCAGGGCCTGTACCGGCCCGGCGGTGAGCACTTCTCGCTGGTCGGGATCGTCTGGGACGACCCGCACGCCGAAGTGCACGGCCAGGTACGGGTGCGGACCCGGTCGGCGCGGACGGGGAGCTGGTCCGGCTGGCAGGACGTCGAGACGCACAACGCCGACCAGGGCGCCGACCCGGCCTCGGCACCACGGGACGCGCGGCGCCTGCGCGGGGCGACGGCCCCGCTGTGGGTGGGCGAGTCGGCCGGCGTGGACGTCCGGGTGCACTCCGACGGCACGGGCACCCGGAACAGCGGTACGGGCCGGCCGCGGCCCCCGCTGCCGTCGGGGCTGCGCCTTCAACTCGTCGACCCGGGCAAGGAGGCGCCGCACGGGAGCACGCCCGACGACCCCTCGCGCACCGCACCGCGCACGGACGCGACAAGCGCGGCCTCCGCCGCCGACACCGACATCGCCCGCTTCGGCGCCCTGGACATCCCGGAGCTGGGCAAGCGGGCCACCGAGCGGGAACTCGTCCGTCTGAAGGGGCCGGTGACCGAGCCGTACATCGGGCCGCGCCCGCGGATCGTCACCCGCCGTGGCTGGGGCGCCGACGAGTCACTGCGCGAACCGGGGTTCGCCTACACAAAGAAGATCAAGGCGGTGTTCGTGCACCACACGGCCTCGGGCGACACCTACACCTGCGCCCAGGCACCCTCCGTCATCCGCAGTATCTACCGCTACCACGTCGAGAGCATGGGCTGGCGGGACATCGGCTACAACTTCCTCGTCGACAAGTGCGGAACCCTCTACGAGGGCCGGGCCGGCGGTGCGGCGAAGGCGGTCCTCGGCGCACACACCCCCGGCTTCAACGGCGACACCATGGGCATCGCCGTGATCGGCACGTACGGCGCCACGAAGCCGCCCCGCGCCGCCGTCACGGCCGTCGCCCGGCTCGCCGCGTGGAAGCTCGGGCTCTACGACGCCGATCCGCGCGGCAGCACATACCTCACGTCGGGCGGTGGCAACCTCTACCCCAGAGGTAAGAAGGTACGACTGAACGTGATCTCCGGTCATCGGGACGGATTCGCCACCGAGTGCCCGGGCAAGTCGCTTTACGCCAGGCTCGGTACGGCCCGTTCCGGCGCGGCGCGCTACCAGGGGCGCTGACACGGTCGGGGCGCGCGTTCGGTGCCGTTGTCGGGGGCCCCGCCGGTCTCACACCGTCCTCTCACCGATCTCGCGGGAAACCGCGCGGTTGTCAAGGGCGCCGCCGCTACGGTCTGCATACACTGACCGGCCGAAACGAGTGAAACGAGTAGTTCGGCCGGTCCCGGCAGGAAGCAGAGACGACAGGTGACAGAAGCGATCCTCCTGGTCGGCGGCAAAGGCACCCGACTGCGTCCGCTCACGGTGCACACGCCCAAGCCCATGGTCCCCGCCGCCGGGGTGCCGTTCCTCACGCACCAGCTGGCGCGCGCCCAGGCGGCGGGTGTGGACCACATCGTCCTCGCCACCAGCTATCTGGCCGAGGTCTTCGAGCCGTACTTCGGTGACGGCTCCGCCCTCGGGCTGCACATCGAGTACGTGACGGAGGAGGAGCCCCTCGGCACGGGCGGCGCCATCCGCAACGTCGCCTCGCGCCTGCACTCCGGCCCCGACGACCCGGTGCTGATCTTCAACGGCGACATCCTGACGGGCCTGGACATCAGGGCGCTGGTCGACACGCACGAGTCGACGGGCGCGGACGTCTCCCTGCACCTGACGAAGGTGACGGATCCGAGGGCGTACGGGCTGGTCCCCACGGACGAGTCGGGACGGGTGCTCGCCTTCCTGGAAAAGCCGCAGACGCCGGAGGAGATCGTCACCGACCAGATCAACGCGGGGGCGTACGTCTTCCGGCGCTCGGTCATCGACACGATCCCGGTGGGCAGGCCGGTGTCGGTGGAACGCGAGACGTTCCCGGACCTCCTGGCGGCCGGCGCCCATCTGCAGGGCATGGTCGACTCCACGTACTGGCTGGACCTCGGCACCCCGGCCGCGTTCGTCCGCGGCTCGGCCGACCTGGTCCTCGGCCGTGCGCCGTCCCCGGCGGTCCCGGGCCGCTGCGGCGACCGTCTGGTCCTCCCTACGGCGCAGGTGGCGCCGGACGCCAAGCTGACGGGCGGCACGGTGGTGGGCGAGGGCGCGTTCGTGGCGGAGGGCGCGAGGGTCTTCGGCTCCACGATCCTTCCCGGTGCCGTCATCGAACCGGGCGCCGTCATCACCGACTCCCTCATCGGCAGCAGGGCCCGCGTGGGCGAGCGCACGGTCCTCACCGGCACGGTCATCGGTGACGGCGCGGTCGTCGGCGCCGACAACGAGCTCCGCGAGGGGGTACGGGTGTGGTGCGATGCCCGCATCCCCGCGGGGGCGCTCCGCTTCTCTTCCGACCAGTAGCCCGGCTCCGGTCAGCAGCCCGGCCGGGGGCGCGGTCACGGGGGCTGCGCCCCCATCCGCCCGTGGTTCAGGGGCGGACCGGCCCGGACGTCCCCATCGGGCGCGTGGGGGTCGCTCGCACGGTTGCCCCCGCCCCTTCGGGGCGCTCATGGCTGGGGCCGGCCGTGCCCGCCGGGGGCCGTGCCCGTCCGGCAGTGCCGGGACCCACGCAGCTGGGACAGTCGTGCCGCCGGGGCGGCACGGGTGGGCGCAGCGGCACCCCGTGAGCGCGGGCGAGCCGGGCCGGCACCCGCCCGGCCGCGGCCCGCGGGCCTCACAGCAGGCCGATGTCCACCCGAGGCATCTTCGGCGCCCGCCGGGCCGGGACATGCCCGCTCAGCAGGATGAGCCGGACCGCCCGATGCCGCTGCCCGGCATACGGCTCCAGCAGGCGCAGCATCGCCGCGTCGTCGGCATGCCGGTCACCGGCCAACGCCCACCCCACGATGCCGGGCAGATGCAGGTCCCCCACGGTCACCGCATCCGCCGCCCCGTGACTGCGCTGCACGACCTCCGCCGACGTCCACGGCCCCACCCCCGGCACGACCTCCAGCCGCGCTTGGGCCTCGGCCGCCGGCATCCCCACCGCCTGCTCCAGCCGCGCAGCGACCCGCACGGCCCGCAGAATCGTGGACGCCCGCTTGTCGTCGACCCCGGCCCGATGCCACTCCCAGGAGGGAATCAACGCCCAGGTCCGCGCCGCCGGCATCACGGACATCGGCCGCTCGCCCGCACCCGCGGGTCCCGGCGCCGGCTCCCCGAACCTGCGCACCAGCAGCCGCCACGCGCGGTACGCCTCGTCGGTGGTGACCTTCTGCTCCAGCACCGACGGGATCAACGACTCCAGCACCAGCCCGGTCCGCGTCAGCCGCAGGCCCGGCCGCCGGTGTCGCGCCAGCGCCACCACCCGGTGCCGGGGCACGAATGCCTCCGGCTCGTCGGCCGCGCCGCACCACTCGGGCAACCGGTCCAGCAGCCACTCCGCGCCGGGCCCCCACGCCTCGCCCAGCACCTCACCGCCGTACGCCCGCACCCGCAGCGTGCCCGGCCCGGCCGGCGTACGGCTGGTGCGCCACACGGAGCCGTCGGCGGTGGCCCGGAAGGTGGGATCGGCGGGCCCGCGCCGCAGCGGTCCGAGCACCAGCCCGAGATCGAGCGGCCCGTCCGGCACCCAGCGCCGTACCCGGGCGGGAGCCGTCGCCTGCCGCGGTATCCCGGCAGCGGCGCCCGCGGGCACGCCGACATGGCCGCCGCGCACGGTCGTGCGGGTGGGGCGCTGAGCGAAACGTCCTGCCACGAGTGAGGTCCTGGGGGAGCCGGTGCCGTCCTATGAGCCTAGGCGGTCGTACGAGTGCTACGGCCGCGTACGCCGAACTCACCGCACCCGGACGAACGCCTCCGCGTCCCGCCCCGGCCGCGGCCCCGGCTCCTCGGCCGGGTGCCCGACCGCCACCGCGCCCATCGGCTCCCAGTCCGCGGGCAGCCGGAGCACCTCGCGCACCACGTCCCGGCAGAACATCGTGGACGACACCCACGCCGAGCCCAGCCGCTCCCCGGCCAGCGCGACCAGCAGGTTCTGCACGCCCGCGCCCATCGCGACGACGAACATCTCCCGCTCGGCACCGTCCCGCCGGGCGTCCCCGTAGTGGTGCGAGCCGTCCATGACGAGGCAGGGCACCACCAGGTAGGGGGCGTTGCGCAGGACGTCGCCGCGGCGCACGCGCCTGGCGATGGACTCCTCGCTCTTGCCGTCCCGGCGCAGATCCGCGACCCAGGCGTCCCGCATCGCGTCCAGCAGCCGGGTCCGGGACTCGGCCGACTCCAGCAGCACGAACCGCCAGGGTGTGGTGTGGTGCGGGGCCGGTGCCGTCACCGCCGCCGCCACCGCGCGCCGTACCGCGCCGGGGTCCACGGGCTCGTCGGTGAAGGCCCGGACCGTGCGCCGCTGGGTCACCGCCTCGCGGACCGCCTCGGACGTGCCGAGCCGGAACATGTCGTCCCGCGCGGTCCGCACCAGCGCCCGCGCGCCCTCGCCGTCCGCCCCGTCGAGGACGTGCGGCAGGCCGCGCACCACGGCCACCGGCCGGCCGGCCGCCTTCCCCTTCACCAGGTCGCCGGCGGCGGCCAGTTCGTCCGCCGTGGCGACGACCGTCGCGCTCAGCGGGTTGCCGTGCGCGTCCGTGCCGCCGCGCAGGTCGTCGAGCACACGCACGCCCGCGGCGCCGATCGCCACGTCCGTGAGCCCCGAGCGCCAGGGCCGCCCGAACGTGTCGGTGACGACGACACCGACGTCGACGCCGAGGGCCTCGCGCAGGCCCGCGCGGATCGCCCGCGCGGACGCGTCCGGGTCCTCGGGCAGCAACAGCACGGTGCCGGCGGGGGTGTTGGAGGCGTCGACCCCGGCGGCGGCCATGACCAGCCCCTGGCGGTTCTCCACGATGCGCAGCGCGCCGCGCCGGGCCACGACCCGGACGGTCTCGGTGTCGATGGCCGCCTCCCGGTCGGCCGCCCGCACGACGCGGCCCTCCGCCTTGGAGACGATCTTGGAGGTGACGAGCAGCACGTCCCCGTCGGCCAGGCCCGGCTCGGCCGCCGCGATCAGCTTGGCGAGGTCGTCGCCCGGCTGCACCTCGGGGATGCCCGACAGGGCGCGGACCGTGTACTCCGGGCGCTCCTCGCTCACGCTCCCCGCACCTCCTCGGCGAGCGCCAGCGCCTCCCGCGCCATCTGCGCGGCCGCGTCGACGTCGGTCATCAGCAGCGGTACGGCCCGGCAGCGGATCCCGTCCGCCTCGACCCGCTCGACCGCGGCCGCGTCCACGGGGTCGACCAGCCAGCCGTCCAGCAGGCCGGAGCCGTAGTGCTCGGCGACCGCCGCCGCCGTGGACTCCACGCCGACCGCGGCGAGCACCTTGTCGGCCATACCGCGCACCGGCGCGTCCCCGATGATGGGGGACAGGCCGACCACCGGCACGCCCGCGTCCGCGATCGCCTCCCGGATGCCCGGCACGGCGAGAATGGTGCCGATGGACACGACCGGGTTGGACGGCGGGAACAGGATGACGTCCGCCTCGGCGATGGCCTCCAGCACGCCGGGCGCCGGCTTGGACTGCTCGGCGCCGACCGGCACGACCGCCGCGGCCGGGACGGAGGCGCGCAGCTTCACCCAGTACTCCTGGAAGTGGATCGCCTTGCGCTCGCCGTCCATCTCGACGGCCACATGCGTCTCGACGCGGTCGTCGGTCATCGGGATCAGCTTCACGCCCGGCTCCCAGCGGTCGCACAGCGCCTCGGTGACGGCGCTGAGCGGATAGCCCGCGCCGAGCATCTGCGTGCGCACGATGTGCGTGGCGAAGTCCCGGTCACCGAGCCCGAACCACTTCGGCCCCACCCCGTAGGCCGCCAGTTCCTCCTTGAGGTGGAAGGTCTCGTCGGCCCGCCCCCAGCCCTGCTCCTCGTTGATGCCGCCGCCCAGCGTGTACATCACCGTGTCCAGATCCGGGCAGACCTTCAGCCCGAAGAGGTGGATGTCGTCGCCGGTGTTGCCGATCACCGTGACGTCCGCGTCCGGCGCGGCCTGCTTCAGACCGCGCAGGAACCGGGCACCACCGATGCCGCCTGCCAGAACCACAATGCGCATGGGCCAAGTCTTGCAGGCGGGTGGGACAACGTGTCAGGCAGTCACCGGACGCGGTGCGGGGCGTGCCTCGCAGTGCGGGGAGGTGTGCATCGGCATCTCGGTCAGACCCGGGTGGTAGACGTGCAGGCTGACCGCCGGCTCCAGGGCGTCGTTGACGACCTCGTGCACGTAACCCGGCGCGAACACCCGCTGCGCGCCCGCCGCCAACGCGCGCGTGCCGCGCTCGGTGCGCTCGGTGAGGGCGCCCTCCAGGACGGTCAGCACACCGGAGGAGCGGCCGTGGTCGTGCAGCCCGCTGCCCTGTCCCGGCACCCAGGACAGCAGCCACACCTCGTAGCCGGGACCCGTGCGCAGCCGGTGGTACCAGCGGGTGGTCGCGTCGTAGCGGACGAGATGCGCCCACTGGGAGCGGTCGGCGGCGATCGAGCGGGCGAGTCCCGCGAACTCGGCGACGGTGGCCGGGTGCTCGCGCGGCGGCTGGAGCAGGTGCGGGACTTCGAGGATGTCGCCGGCGATCTGGAGGTCGTTGTCGCTGTTCATGGGGTGTGGTTCCTCGGCGGAAGAGTGGGGGCCCGGAGAGGGAGGGTGCCGCTGAGCGGGTTCTGCGAAGGAGCGAACGCCCGAGTCGGCTGGGAGGACTCGGTGACAGCCGGAGCGAGAGAGACGGCTCAACAGCTGGAACAGCAACAACAGCTACAGCGAGACCGGGCAGCACCGTGGGACCCGGCGGTGCGGGTCGAGGTGAGTGCCAAGTTCGCGAGCATGCCCACTAGGACATCGGTTCACACCAGGACTGTCAACTCGGCGCCCGGCATGTGGGACACGTTTCACCTCATCCGGTTCATCTGTCAGGTGAAAGGTTTGTTCACCGGGAACCCGGGACACATGGGGCGACAACCGCGCGCGCAAGCCTCGTGCAACGCGATCGAACACGAGGGCGTCCTTCTTCGTACAGAGGTCCGTACGAGGTCCGACCGCCCGGGGGCCTCGCCTGCGTGTCAAGGTTTATGGCGATTTGAACACTTTCCGCACGGCCTTGGTTCCGCAGAGTGAATAACGGGCTCAATAGCAGATCTCGGCTTGACTCGCCCGGAGCAGCACACTTGTAATTTCACTCGTGTCGTTCAGCCGAAATCGGTAACGGCAACGCACACGGGGACGCGAAAGACAGACGAGGGGCGCACATGACCGAGCTGGTGCAGCAACTGCTGGTCGACGACGCGGACGAGGAACTCGGCTGGCAGGAGCGCGCGCTGTGCGCCCAGACCGACCCCGAGTCCTTCTTCCCCGAGAAGGGCGGCTCCACCAGAGAGGCGAAAAAGGTCTGCCTCGCCTGCGAGGTCCGCTCCGAGTGCCTCGAGTACGCCCTCGCCAACGACGAGCGCTTCGGCATCTGGGGCGGCCTGTCCGAGCGGGAACGGCGCCGGCTGAAGAAGGCCGCCATCTGACCGCGCACACGCACACCGATTCACACCAAAACGTCACGAACGGCCCGTCGCCGGTGGGTTATCCACAGGCGGCGGGCCGTCGTCGTGGCCAGCCGATAGTGTGGTCGCTCGTCCGAGACGCCCCGCTGTCCCCTCGGCCCCCGAGAGGGCGCAGGCGTCCACCGCAGTCCATCGAACCGGGGCCCGCACCTCGATGTCCGTGCACAGCCATACGGCAGCCCAAGACGCCGCCGCCACACCTGAGTTCCCGCGTCATGTGGTGACCGCGGTCCTCGTCTCCCACGACGGCGCCCGCTGGCTGCCCGACGCCCTCGCAGGGCTGCTCGGCCAGGAGCGCCCCGTCCAGCACGCGGTGGCCGCCGACACCGGCAGCGCGGACGACTCCGCCCGGCTGCTCGCCGACGCCCTCGGCGACGCGAACGTCGTGCACCTCGCCCGCCGCACCGGATTCGGCCAGGCCGTCGAGGAGGCGAGCCGCACCGCCCCGGTGCTCACCCCGGAAGAGCTGCCGTACCTCAGGCGCCCCAGCGGCTGGGACCCCGTCACGCGCACGTGGCGCGACGACGCCTACGACATGCCCGAACTGCCGTACGGCGAGCCCGTCCACTGGCTCTGGCTGCTGCACGACGACTGCGCCCCCGAACCCGAGGCCCTCGCCGAACTGCTCAGGGTCGTCGACAACGAACTGGAACTGGGCCGTGACGACGTGGCGGTCGTCGGCCCGAAGCTGCGCGGCTGGTACGACCGGCGCCAGCTGCTGGAGGTCGGCGTCTCCATCGCCAACTCCGGCCGCCGCTGGACCGGCCTGGACCGCCGCGAACAGGACCAGGGCCAGCACGACCACGTACGCACCGTGCTGTCCGTCTCCACCGCCGGCATGCTCGTCCGCCGCGACGTCTTCGAACAGCTCGGCGGCTTCGACCGCCGGCTGCCCCTGATGCGCGACGACCTCGACCTGTGCTGGCGCGCCCACACCGCCGGCCACCGCGTCCTGATCGCTCCCGACGCCGTCGTACGACACGCCGAGGCCGCCTCCCGCGAGCGCCGCACCGTCGACTGCGTCGGACGCACCGCCGCCTCCCCGCACAAGGTCGACAAGGCAGGCGCCGTCTACACCCTGCTCGTCAACGCCCGCGGCGCCGTGCTGCCCTGGGTGCTGCTGCGGCTCGTCCTGGGCACCGTGCTGCGGACCTTCGCCTATCTCGTGGGCAAGGTGCCCGGCCAGGCCGTCGACGAGATCCGCGGTCTGCTCGGCACCCTGCTGCGCCCGGAGCGGATCATCGCCGGACGGCGCCGCCGCGGACGCCCGCAGATCGACAAGGGCGAACTGCGCAGGCTCTTCCCGCCCCCGGGAGCCACCGTCCGCGCCACCGTGGAACAGCTCGCCGCCAACTTCTCGAGCGGCACCGACAGCGACACCGCCTCGGCCGGCCGGCACGGCGGCGCCGTGGAGTCCGGGCCCGGCGGCGACGACGCCGACTTCCTGGAGGTCGAGCAGTTCGCCCGGCTCAAGCGGATCGCCCGCAAACCCGGCCCCGTGCTCTTCCTCGCCCTGCTGGTCATCTCCCTGGTCGCCTGCCGCGCCCTGCTCGGCGGCGGCGCGCTCGGCGGCGGCGCCCTGCTGCCCGCCCCGGCAGGCGCCGGCGACCTGTGGTCCCGCTTCGCCGACAGCTGGCAACCCGTCGGCGCGGGCGGCACCCCGTCCGCCCCGCCCTATCTCGCGATCGTCGCGACGCTCGCCACCATCCTGTTCGGCTCCACCGGACTCGCCGTCACCGTCCTGCTGGCGGCCTCCGTACCGCTGGCCGGATGCACCGCCTACTTCGCCTCCCGGCCGCTCGTCACCTCCCGGCTGCTGCGCGCCTGGACGGCCATCGCCTACGCCTTCCTGCCCGCCACCACCGGAGCCCTGGCCGGCGGCCGCATCGGCACCGCCGTCCTCGCCGTGCTGCTGCCGCTCATCGCGCGCGCCGGCATCGCCGCGAGCGGCCTCGCGAACCGTTCCGGCGCACGCGGAAGTTGGCGCGCCACCTGGGCGTACGCGCTGCTGCTGACGATCACCACCGCCTTCACGCCGATCGTGTGGCCCATCGCGCTGCTCCTCGGCATCGGTGTACTCGTGCTGCGCCGCGGGGACCTCGTCGCCCACGCCCTGCGCTTCCTCGCCCAGCTCGGCACCCCGTTGCTGGTCCTGGCCCCCTGGTCGCTGACCCTGCTCCCGACGGGCTTCTTCAAGGAGGCCGGCCTGCCGTACGGCGCCTCCGCCGCCTCCGCGCTCGACCTCCTCGGCGTCAGCCCCGGCGGTCCCGGCACCGTGCACGGCCTGATCCTCATCGGCTTCGTCCTCGCCGCCCTCGCCGCGCTGCTGCGCTCCGAGCGGCAGCTGGGCATCCGCACCGCCTGGGCGGTCGCCCTGGTGGGCCTCGTCTTCGCCGTGGTGTCCAACCGGTCCGTCTGGGCCGGCCCGGCCACCCTCGTCTACGGCATCGCCCTGCTGGCCGCCGCCGCCCTCGGTGCCGACGGCGCACGCTCGCGCGTGGCCGAGCAGAGCTTCGGGTGGCGCCAGCCCGTCGCCGCCCTGATCGCCCTCGCCTGCGCCGCCGGTCCGCTGCTCGTCGCCGCCGGCTGGATGCTCGGCGGCGCCGACGGCCCCCTGAAGCGCCGCGACCCGACCCAGGTGCCCGCCTTCGTCGCCGAGGACTCCAGCACCGGCGACCGGGCCCGCACCCTTATCCTGGACAGCGACTCCACCGCGCAGGTGCGCTACACCCTGGTCCGCGGCTCCGGCGCCCGCATGGGAGACGCCGAAGCCGGCGCCGCCGACGGCGAGAACACCCGGCTGGACAAGGTCGTCGCCAGCCTCGTCGCCGGCTCCGGCGCCGACCAGGCCGACGAACTCGGCGGCTTCGCCGTGCGCTACGTCCTCGTCCACAAGGGAGCGCCCCGCGACATCACCCGCGTCCTGGACACCACCCCCGGCCTGACCCGGCTCAGCCAGCAGAACGGCAGCGCTCTGTACCGCGTCGACCAGGAGGTCTCCCGCGCCACCATCGTCCCCGCCGGCGGCTCGGGCACCGCCCAGCCGGTCAGCGCCGGACCGGTGGAGATCCACACGACCGTGCCCGCCGGCCCGGGCGGCCGCGTCCTGCGCCTCGCCGACACCGCCTCCGGCGGCTGGACGGCCACCCTGAACGGCAGGCCGCTCACCCGCACCACGGTCGACGGCTGGGCCCAGGGCTTCCAACTGCCCGACGGGGGCGGCAGGCTGGACGTCACCTACGCCGACCCCATCACCCACACCGCATGGCTGTGGGCTCAGGGCGTGCTCGCCGTCGTCCTGGTCGTCCTCGCCCTGCCCGGCCGCCGCCGTGACGTCGACGACGACATGCCCGAGGAGGAGCCGCTGCCCGCCCAGGCCGCCGCCGGCGAGGGCCGCCGCGCCCGCCGCCTGCGCGCCCAGGCCGAGGAGCAGGCCGCCGCCGAGCAGCCGGGCGACGAGCAGCCCGCCGCGCCACCGCTGCCGGAGGAGCCCCCGGCCGCAGTGCCGCACCAGCAGTCCTACGACGACTGGGACCAGGGCGCTTCGTATGCGAACGCGGGATACCCGGGCTACGGCGGCGACCAGTACCAGACCGGCGGCCAGTACCCGCCCTCCGGCTACGACCCGCAGGCCTACCCGGCCGCCGACCCGTACCAGCAGACGGGCCAGTACGACCCGTACGCGTACGGCGGCTCGGCCGACCGGATGCCCTACGACCCGACGGTCTACCAGCAGGGCTACGACCCGGCGTACGACCCCGCCCAGCAGGGCTACGACCCGGCCCAGCACCCCCACGGCACCGGCAGCGAGCGCCCCGACGGGAGCCAGCAGTGAACCGCACCACCCTGTCCCTCATCGCCGCCGTCACGGCAGTGGCCGCCGTCACCGCGTTCGCCGCGGTCGACGGTCCGTCGGTCTCCGGGGCCTCCGCCCCCAGGGCGGCCGCGAACCTGCCGGTGCAGCGCACCAGCCTGTTGTGCCCGGCGCCGAGCATCTCGGACATCGCCGACACGTCGTACACGTCGTTCACACCGGTCACCCAGGGCACGGCGAGCAGCGGCAAGGCCCAATTGCAGGCGGCCGGCGAGCAGTCGGCGGACGGCACGGGAAGCTCCCAGACCGGCAAGGACACCAAGGGATCCAAGGGGGCGAAGGGCGGGAAAAAGCCCGCCGGCCAGCCGGTGCTCACTCCTAAGGCCCCCGGCACCCCGGTCACCGGCGACACCTCCGGCGCCGACGGGCCGGCGCTCATCGGCACCGCCGACGGCAGGTTCGCGCCCGGCTGGACCGTCCAGGAGACCACCGAGGTCGCCGCCGGCACCGGCCGGGGCCTGCAGGGCGTCAACTGCACGGCGGCGGACACGGATTTCTGGTTCCCGGGCGCCAGCACGGCAGCCACCCGTACCGACTACGTCCACCTGACCAACCCCGACGACTCCGCAGCGGTCGTCGACATCGAGCTCTACGGCAAGGACGGCGCGATCAAGTCCCCGCTCGGGGAGAACCTCACCGTCCCGCCGCACGCGAGCAAGCCGATTCTGCTCTCCACGCTCACCGACGAACGGCAGGCCGACCTCACCCTGCACGTCAGCGTGCGCAGCGGCCGGGTCGGCGCGACCGTGCAGGCCCTGGACGCCAAGGTGGGCGGCGACTGGCTGGCGGCGGCCGCGGACCCGGCCGGCAGCCTGGTCCTCCCCGGCATCCCGAAGGACGCCACCGACGTCCGGCTGATCGCCTTCACCCCGGGCGGCGACGACGCCGACCTGAAGGTCCGCCTGGCCTCGCCGGACGGCCTGATCACCCCGGCGGGCAACGAGACCCTGCACGTGAAGTCGGGCATGACGACCACCTCCGACCTGGGCGCGGTGACCCGCGGCGAGGCCGGCTCCCTGGTGCTGACCCCCACGGACCAGTCGGTCCCGGTCGTGGCAGCGCTCCAGGTCATCCGCGGCAAGGGCGACAAGCAGGAGACGGCCTTCATCCCGGCGACCGCTCCCGTCGGCACACGCGCGACCTCGGCCGACAACAGCGCCAAGGGCACGACCCTCGCCCTGGCCGCGCCCACCGCCACCGCCACGGTCAGGGTCACCGCCTCGGCGGGCAGCGAGGGCGGCACCGCGACGACGAAGACGTACACGATCAAGTCCGGTGCCACCGAGGACGTCCCGGTGCCCGTCCCCTCCGGCCTCAAGGGCACCTACGCCCTCACCGTCGAGACGGTCTCCGGCGGTCCGGTCTACGCCTCCCGCACCCTCGCCGCCACCGAGTCCGGCATCCCTGGCTTCACCATCCAGACCCTCCCGAACGACCGGGGGATGGTGGCGGTACCGAAGACGACGGAGGATCTGTCGGTGCTGCAGAAGTGAGGGCGCTGCAGAGGTGAGGGTGCTGCAGAGGTGAAGGTGACGTTCCGGGGCGCGGGTGGCGTCCGGCCGAGGGTCCGCCGTGGCCGCCCGCGCGGTTCCCCGTGCCCGGCCGGCCGCCGGTGGCGGCGGTCAGCCGTGCCGCTCGAACGGCGTCGGCCCGGCAGCAGCCGTACCCTCCCGCTGCGGGCAAGCCGCCGGCGCAGGACGCCCCCCACGCCGTAGCCCATCGGCTTCCTAGTCCTCCCCGTAGCGGGGATCCACCGTCTCCGGAGTCAGCCCGAGCAACTCGGCCACCTGCTCCACGACCACCTCGTGCACCAGGGCGGCCCGCTCGTCGCGCCCCTTGGTCCGGATCTCCACCGGACGCCGGTACACGACCACCCGCGCACGCCGTCCGTCCCGCGCGGGAACGACCCCGCCCAATGGCACGGCCTCGTCGCTCCACGCCTGCTCACCCCGCCCGTCGAGCCGGGGCACCTCCAGCACGAGGAAGTCGATGTCGGCGAGCTGCGGCCACCGCCGCTCGAGACGCTCCACGGAGTCCTGCACCAGGTCAGCGAACACATCGGCACGGCTCGCCGCCAGCGGCACCTGCGGCGGCGCGATCGGCCCACGCATGCCCCGCCCGTGACGATCACGGCGGCGGGGCCCGGGGCCGGCGGCACGGGGCGGTACACGGTTGTCCATCACTGGGGAAGCGTAGTCCCCGCGCGCTCCCCCCGCCCGGTCCCCACACGGCGACGCACCCCCCACCCCACCCCGCCTCCCACCCCACCCCGCGCACCCCGCCCCGACGGCCGTGCCCGGGCCGGCCACCGCCCTCGGCCGACCGTGCGCCGGCCGGCCACGGCCCCCGCCGATCGGCCCGCCCCCGATCGGCCTCAACCGACTCCGACCGGCTGTCTCCACCTCTTGTCGCTGATTGACCGTTCCAGCCAACGTCTGGCTCGTTTCCGTAACCCTCCAAGACCGCCGAACTCAGGGCAATTGACGGTGTTTGTGCCGACTCATGACCGTATCCAGTCGTGCACAAAACCTGCCCGGAACCCGTCCACGCAGGTCAACAGGGCCTCCCCGAAGGGGTGTGTGGGGCGTTTCACAGCACGACACGGTGGAGTGACCTGGTGGAGAGTCGTCGCGGCCCGCTCAAGAGTGCGGTACCGTCCAACGTCGTGAGCCCTGTACGTCGCTGTTCGCGCACCGCCTGCGGCCGACCCGCCGTCGCGACGCTGACGTACGTCTACGCCGACTCGACCGCGGTCCTCGGCCCGCTGGCCACCTACGCCGAGCCGCACTGCTACGACCTGTGCGCCGAGCACTCCGAGCGCCTCACCGCCCCCCGTGGCTGGGAGGTCGTCCGCCTCCTCGACGGCTCCGCCCCCGCGCGGCCCAGCGGAGACGATCTGGAAGCGCTTGCCAACGCTGTGCGCGAGGCCGCCCGCCCCCAGGAGCGCGCGGCCGAGGCGGCCGGCGGCGGAGGGCGCACAGCGGATCCCATGGAGGTCGCCCGCCGCGGCCACCTGCGAGTCCTGCGCTCCCCGGACAACTGAGGCTCGGCGCCGCCGGGCCGGTCCACCGCACACCACCCCGCCTCAAGGCCCCGTGTCCGGTTACGACTGGGCGTCCACCTGGTGTCCGCACACCAGGCCCTTACCCCCGCCGGGTAGTTTGTGGGCACCCATAGGACTTTCAGGAGGGATGGCCGTGACTGCTGATCTGTCGCAGATCGTGAAGGCGTACGACGTACGCGGAGTGGTCCCGGACCAGTGGGACGAGACACTGGCCGGACTCTTCGGCGCCGCCTTCGCGGAGGTGACGGGTGCGGCGGCGATCGTCGTCGGACACGACATGCGGCCCTCCTCCCCGGCCCTGTCCCGCGCGTTCGCGCGTGGCGCCGCGGACCGCGGTGTGGACGTCACCGAGATCGGCCTGTGCTCCACGGACCAGCTCTACTACGCCTCGGGCGCGCTGAACCTGCCCGGTGCCATGTTCACCGCCTCCCACAACCCGGCCCAGTACAACGGCATCAAGATGTGCCGTGCGGGCGCCGCCCCCGTCGGTCAGGACACCGGCCTCGCGCAGATCCGCGAACTGGCCGAGCGCTGGCTGGAGTCGGGAGCCCCCGAGCCGGTCGCCCAGCCGGGAACCCTGAGCAGCCGCGAGACGTTGGACGACTACGCGCAGTACCTCCGATCCCTGGTCGACCTCACCTCCGTCCGCCCCCTGAAGGTCGTGGTCGACGCCGGCAACGGCATGGGCGGCCACACGGTCCCCTCGGTCTTCGCCGGCCTGCCCCTGACGCTCGTCCCGATGTACTTCGAACTGGACGGCACCTTCCCGAACCACGAGGCCAACCCGCTCGATCCGGCCAACCTCGTGGACCTGCAGAAGCGGGTCCCGGCGGAGGGCGCCGACCTCGGCATCGCCTTCGACGGCGACGCCGACCGCTGCTTCGTCGTGGACGAGCACGGCGACCCGGTCTCCCCGTCCGCGATCACCGCGCTGGTCGCCGCGCGCGAACTCGCCCGCAACGGCGGCAAGGGCACGATCATCCACAACCTGATCACGTCCCGCACGGTCCCCGAGGTCGTGAAGGAGAAGGGCGGCACCCCGGCCCGCACCCGCGTCGGCCACTCCTTCATCAAGGCGGAGATGGCCCGCACCGGTGCGATCTTCGGCGGCGAGCACTCCGCCCACTACTACTTCAAGGACTTCTGGAACGCCGACACGGGCATGCTGGCCGCCCTGCACGTGCTCGCGGCCCTCGGCGGCCAGGACGGCCCCCTGTCCTCCCTCGTCGCCCAGTACGACCGCTACACCGGCTCCGGCGAGATCAACTCCACCGTCGCCGACCAGGCCGCCCGCCTGGCCGCGATCCGCTCCGCGTACGAGGGCCGCGCCGACGTCACCCTCGACGACCTCGACGGCCTCACCGTCGCCGCCCCCGACTGGTGGTTCAACGTCCGCCCCTCCAACACCGAGCCCCTCCTCCGGCTGAACGCGGAGGCGAAGGACGAGGCCACGATGACCAAGATCAGGGACGAGGCCCTGGCGATCATCAGGGCCTGACTTCGCCGCCGGCCCACGCGCCGGACAGCGACAGGGCGGGCAGAGCGGAGGTCCGGGGGGCGCAGCCCCGACGGACGGTGCCGACAGCCCGCCCAGCCCGTCCACCGGCGGTACGCTGACCAGGCACATCCACAGACCGACGCCCGCCCCCGAAGGGACACCCCATGCCGCTCGAAGCCGGCCTCCTGGAGATCCTCGCCTGCCCGGCCTGCCACGCCCCCCTCAAGGAGCAGGACTCCGAGCTGATCTGCACCGGCCAGGGCTGCAACCTCGCCTACCCGGTCCGCGACGGCATCCCGGTCCTGCTCGTCGACGAGGCCCGCCGCCCCGCGTAACGACGCGGCACCCACCCCCTGCCAACGGCTCCGCACAGGACCCCGGCGATCGGAGGCACCCGCCCATGCTGGACGAATCGCTGCTCGACACCCCGGAGGGCCTCGCCGAGGCCGACCGCCGAGGCCTGCTGCGCGGTGCCGCCGAGGCCGGCGCCCGCGTCCGTACCGCCGCCCGGCACGCCGCCGAGGCCGGCATCGGCGACCTCAAACCCGACGGTCGCCCCCGCGCCGTCCTCATCGCAGGCCCCGGCGCCGCCGCCACCCACACCGCCGACCTCCTCGGCACCCTGGCCGGCGTCGGCAGCCCCGTGGTCCGTCTGGCTCCGACCGGCGTGGCCCCGGCCGCGGGCGCGCTGCGCTGGGAACTGCCGGGCTGGGCCGGTTCCGTCGACCTGCTTCTGATCGCCACTCCGGACGGCACCGAACCCAGCCTCTCCCTCCTCGCCGACCAGGCCTATCGGCGCGGCTGCTCGGTCGTCGCCGTGGCCCCGGCCGGCACCCCCCTCGCCGAGGCGGTCACCGGCGCCCACGGCCTGTTCGTACCGATGGCGACGGCGCCGTACGACCAGGAGGAACCGCTCGCCGCGTCCTCCTCGGGCGTCTTCTGGGCGCTGCTCACCCCGCTGCTGGCAGTGCTCGACCGCGTCGGGCTGATCAGCGCTCCGCCGGAGGCCCTGGAGAAGGCCGCCGACCGTCTGGACCACATCGCCGAGCGATGCGGCCCCGCCATCGCGACCTACAGCAACCCGGCCAAGACCCTGGCCGCCGAACTCGCCGACGCGCTCCCCGTCGTGTGGACGGAGGGACCCTCGGCGGGCCCCGCCGGGCGCCGTTTCGCCGCTGCCCTCGCCGAACTCGCCGGCCGCCCCGCACTCGTCGCCGAACTCCCCGAGGCGCTGTCCGCGCACAGCGCCCTGCTGGCCGGTCCGCTGGCCGCCAGCGCCGACCCCGATGACTTCTTCCGCGACCGTGTCGAGGAGCCGGCCGCACTGCACGCACGCGTGGTGCTGCTCCGCGACCGCCCGATCAGCGGCCTCACCGCCGCCTCCGCCGCCCGTGACGTGGCCCTCAGTCACGACACGCCGATCAGCGAACTGGAACCGGAGGAGGGCGGCGACCTGGAAGCCCTCGCGGAACTGATCGCCGTCACGGATTTCGCCGCTGTTTACCTGGCGGTCGCTTCGGAGGCCTGATCTTTGCTCCGGGCCCGGTGACCCGCGCCCACCCCCAGGCCGGCCATCGGCACCGCCACGGGCACCGCCACCGGCACGGCCGTCGGCACGCTCGCCGACACCGGCCGAGCCGCGTACGTACGGAGACAGAGAAGACACATGGACCGCCTCGACAACACCATCCGCCCCTACGCCTGGGGTTCCACCACCGCCATCCCGCACCTCCTCGGCGTCGAGCCGACCGGTGAGCCGCAGGCGGAGATGTGGATGGGCGCGCACCCGGGAGCTCCCTCCCGCACCCTGCGCGGGACGCTGGCCGACCTCATCGACGCCGACCCGGAGCGCGAGCTGGGCGCCGAGGCGGTCGCGAAGTTCGGCCCGCGGCTGCCGTTCCTGCTGAAGCTCCTCGCCGCCGGCGCGCCCCTCTCCCTCCAGGTGCACCCCGACCTGGCACAGGCCCGGGAGGGTTACGCCGACGAGGAGCGCCGCGGCATCCCGGTCGACGCCCCGCACCGCAACTACAAGGACGCCAACCACAAGCCCGAACTGATCTGCGCGCTCACCGAGTTCGACGGCCTGTGCGGCTTCCGCGACCCGGTCCAGGCCGCCGACCTGCTCGCCGGACTCGGCGTCGACTCTCTCAAGCCGTACGTCGACCTGCTGCAGGCCCGCCCCGAGGACGCGGCCCTGCGCGAGGTCCTCACCGCGATCCTCACCGCCGACCCGCAGGAGATGGCGCAGACGGTCGCCGAGGCCACCGCCGCCTGCACCCGCCTCGGCGGCGACCACGCCCCCTACGCGGTTCTCGCCCAGCACTACCCGGGTGACCCCGGCGTCATCGCGGCCATGCTGCTCAACCACGTCCGGCTGCAGCCCGGTGAGGCCCTGTTCCTCGGCGCCGGCGTCCCGCACGCCTACATCAGCGGCCTCGGCGTCGAGATCATGGCCAACTCCGACAACGTCCTGCGCTGCGGCCTGACCCCGAAACACGTCGACGTGCCCGAACTCCTGCGCGTGGTCCGGTTCGAGGCCGGCGACCCCGGTGTGCTGCGCCCGGAGGCCTCCCCGGACGGCGAGGAGGTCTACGAGACGCCCATCGACGAGTTCCGCCTCTCCCGGTACGTCCTCCCCGAGAACGGCACCGCCCACGACCTCGCCCTCGGCACCCCGCAGATCCTGCTCTGCACGGCCGGCTCCGTGCGTGCGGGGGAGTACGAGCTGAGCCCCGGTCAGTCGGTCTTCGTGCCCGCCGGGGAGAAGGCCGAGATCTCGGGCGCGGGCACGGTCTTCCGTGCCACTGTGCTCGTATGAGCCGCTGTGATCGTATGACCGGGCTTGTGGATACCTGACGCGGCAGGGCCCGGCCGGGCTGCAACAATGGCCCACCGGCAAAGGCCGGGCAAAGCCGGGCCACGCCTGACGGTGTGGCGCCGAAGGCGACGACAAGGGCGAAGGGACAACGCGAACACATGAGCGCGTCAGGCGGTACCAGGGCGATCGTGGCGGCACTCGGCGCCAACCTCGCGATCGCGGCATCGAAGTTCGTGGCGTTCGCGTTCAGCGGCTCCTCCTCGATGCTCGCCGAGGGCGTCCACTCGCTCGCCGACTCCGGCAACCAGTTCCTGCTGCTCATCGGCGGCAAGAAGGCCCAGCGCGAAGCGACCCCGCAGCACCCCTTCGGCTACGGCCGCGAGCGTTTCATCTACGCCTTCCTGGTTTCGATCGTCCTCTTCTCCATCGGCGGCATGTTCGCCGTCTACGAGGGCTTCGAGAAGATCAGCCACCCGCACGAACTGGAGCACTGGTACTGGCCGGTGGGCGTCCTGGTCTTCGCCGTCATCGCCGAGGGCTTCTCCTTCCGCACGGCCATCAAGGAGTCCGCGGAACTGCGCGGCTCGCTCTCCTGGGCACAGTTCATCCGCCGCGCCAAGGCACCCGAACTGCCCGTCGTCCTGCTGGAGGACTTCGGCGCGCTCATCGGCCTCGTCCTCGCCCTTCTCGGCGTCGGCCTGTCCGTGCTCACCGGGGACGCCGTCTGGGACGGCATCGGCACGGTCTGCATCGGTGTCCTGCTCGTCTGCATCGCCCTGGTCCTGGCCGCCGAGACCAAGTCGCTGCTGCTCGGCGAGGCCGCAGGCCTCGATGTGATCAAGAAGATCGAGGAGGCGACCGTCGACGGCGAGACGGTCACGGGCGTCATCCACATGCGCACGCTCCACCTCGGTCCCGAGGAACTGCTGATCGCCGCCAAGATCGCCGTCCAGCACGACGACACGGCCGCCGAGGTCGCGAACGCCATCAACGCCGCCGAGACCCGCATCCGCGCCGCGGTCCCCATCGCCCGCGTCATCTATCTCGAACCGGACATCTACAGCGAGGCCGAGGCCGCCAAGGGCCCGGACCCGGAGGCGACCCCCGGCGGCCCGAACCCGCACGCCGCCGGGCACTGAACCCGGCCTCAGCTCCCGTTCGGCTGCATCGGCCACGGCATCGGCGGCATCGGCGGTACCGGCGGCGCCTTCCGCCGCCGTACGGCGAGGAAACCGATGCCCAGACCGACGCCCACGAGTAGCATGACGACGCCGAGGAGCAAGCCCGTCACCAGCAGACCCGGGACCGTACGATCATTCGTCACCCGGCCCCGCACCGCGTCCGCGGACACCGTCCCGCCCTGCTCGTCCAGGTGGAAACGTGCGTCATTGGAGTTCGCGCGATAGTCGCCGAGCAGGAACAGCCGCCCCTCGGGCACCTTCACGTCATACGGCCGGTGCGCGCCGTCCGCGTCGCCGCCGTACACGTACGGCTCCTCGATCGGCTTTCCGTTCACGGTCACCCGCTCCCGCGAGCCCACCGGCGTGCAGCACCTCACCCGGTCCCCACCGACGCCGACGACCCGCTTCATCAGGGGTCCGTCGAAACCGTAGGACCGGGGCGGCGTGAACAGCACGACGTCTCCGCGCCGCACCTCGCTCCCGTCGACGCGCCGCCAGACGACCAGGTCCCCCCGCTCGTACGTCGGCTTCATGCTGTCGCCCCCCACCGTCGAGGTCCCGTACGCACTCCGCACGGAGGCGAAGGCGCCGATCGCCAGCACCAGACCCAGCAGCCCCACCACGAGCGCCGAGATCCCCAGCCCCCGTCCCCGCCTTCTGTCCGCCATGTCCCGTCCTCCCCTAGCGGCCCGCATCGAGTCGCGGAGAATATCGGCACCCTGTGAACGCTCGGTACCGCGGGGTGCCTGCACCTTCGGCCGACGCCGCCCGCGGCCGCGCCGGGGACGGCTCGAACCTTGCGGGTGCGGACTGGGGCCGACCGGGTGGTCCGGTGTAGCTTGGGACGGAGCCAGACGTCGCTGCTGATGGCGGTCGGGCGGTCCAGCAGGGACCGACCGAGGGAGAGAGGGCCTCCGACGGACTGCGCTGCGCGTATGTGGGCATGCCAGTGTCCTCTTCTCGGGCACTCGTGTGTCCGCCGCCGCGCAGACCAGCCGTACCCACCTCGACCCGATACCGAGGAGCAGCTCGTAATGACGACTGTCGACAACCGACAGGACTACAAGGTCGCCGACCTCTCGCTGGCCGAGTTCGGTCGCAAGGAGATCACCCTCGCCGAGCACGAGATGCCGGGCCTGATGGCGATCCGCAAGGAATACGCCGAGGCACAGCCTCTCGCCGGCGCCCGCGTCACCGGCTCCCTGCACATGACCGTGCAGACCGCCGTCCTGATCGAGACCCTGGTCGCACTCGGCGCCCGGGTCCGCTGGGCGTCCTGCAACATCTTCTCCACCCAGGACCACGCGGCCGCCGCCATCGCCGTCGGCCCGAACGGCACCCCGGACGACCCGCAGGGTGTGCCGGTCTTCGCCTGGAAGGGCGAGACCCTGGAGGAGTACTGGTGGTGCACGGAGCAGGCGCTGACCTGGCCGGACAGCCCCACCGGCGGCCCGAACATGATCCTGGACGACGGCGGCGACGCCACCCTCCTCGTCCACAAGGGCGTCGAGTACGAGAAGGCCGGCGAGGTCCCCGCCGTGGAGACCGCCGAGTCCGACGAGCACCGCGTCATCCTTCAGCTGCTGCACCGCACGCTGGGCGAGAACGCCCAGAAGTGGACGCAGCTGGCTTCGGAGATCCGCGGTGTGACCGAGGAGACCACCACGGGTGTCCACCGCCTGTACGAGATGCAGCGCGACGGCCTCCTCCTCTTCCCGGCGATCAACGTCAACGACTCCGTCACCAAGTCGAAGTTCGACAACAAGTACGGCTGCCGGCACTCCCTGGTGGACGGCATCAACCGCGCCACCGACGTGCTGATCGGCGGCAAGACGGCCGTCGTGTGCGGGTACGGCGACGTCGGCAAGGGCTGCGCTGAGTCCCTGCGCGGCCAGGGCGCCCGCGTGATCATCACCGAGATCGACCCGATCTGCGCGCTGCAGGCGGCGATGGACGGCTACCAGGTCACCACCCTGGACGAGGTCGTCGAGACCGCCGACATCTTCGTCACCACCACCGGCAACAAGGACATCATCCTTGCGTCGGACATGGCGAAGATGAAGCACCAGGCGATCGTCGGCAACATCGGCCACTTCGACAACGAGATCGACATGGCCGGCCTCGCCAAGATCCCCGGCATCGTCAAGGACGAGGTCAAGCCGCAGGTCCACACCTGGACGTTCCCCGACGGCAAGGTGATCATCGTGCTGTCCGAGGGCCGTCTGCTGAACCTCGGCAACGCCACCGGTCACCCGTCGTTCGTGATGTCCAACTCCTTCGCGGACCAGACCCTGGCCCAGATCGAGCTGTTCACCAAGCCCGACGAGTACCCGACCGGCGTCTACGTGCTGCCCAAGCACCTCGACGAGAAGGTCGCCCGCCTCCACCTGGACGCCCTCGGCGTCAAGCTGACCAAGCTCCGCCCGGAGCAGGCCGCGTACATCGGCGTGGAGGTCGACGGCCCGTTCAAGGCGGACCACTACCGCTACTGAACCGGCGTTCCAGCAGCCCCGCCCGCCGGGGAGCACATCGGTGCACCGCCGTGCTCCCCGGCAGCAGGTCTCCCGAGGCAGGCCCCCGCACCCCCGTGCCGGGGGCCTGCCCCTTTGTCCGGTCCGGCGCGGACCGCACCGGAGAAACCGGCAGTACGGCCGGACCGTCAGCCCGTCGAAGACCCAGGACCCCCATGCCCCGCGGCCGATATTCGCTCCACGATCCGCACGATCACACCCCCCTCGGCGAAGAACACTTCCAGTGCGCCCCCGGCCCGTCCGGCTGGCGCTATGTCTCCCGGCTGACCGGTCCCGCAGGCGATTACCGCGGCTCGGTCGACCTCGCCCTCGACGACCTCGGCCGCCCCATCCGCCTCGAACTCCACGCGGGAGAATGGCAGGTGCGCGGTGCCGCCCTCGACGGCGTCACCTGGGTCCGCACCGATCCCACCGGAGCCCATGCCACCGAAGGCAATGTGCGCGCCCACGCCTTCACCGGTACGTCCCCCGCGTTCCTCGTCGCCACCGCTCGTCTGCTGCGCCTCACCCCCTCGTCCGACGCGACCCGCGTACGCCTGGTCGCCTTCACGGACCCGGTCCTCGCCCCCCGCACCGTGGACCAGTCCTGGGCCTTGGTGAACAGCGAAGCACACGCCACTGACAACGGCCCCCTGAGCGTGGACGAATACCAGGTCACAGCCCTGGACACCGGCGAACGGCACACCGTTCACATCGCCGGCGACGTCGTCCTGGCCGCACCGGGAATCGAGTTGGAGGACCTTCAGTCACCGCCGTCGACGTTCGACTGAACGCCGGGACCGGCAGGACCGTGAAGGCCGAACGCCGGGACCGGCAGGACCGTGAAGGCCGCAGGAACAGGGCCCGACCAGGGGCAGGAAGAAGCCGGAAAGAAGGACCCGGCGGAGCCGGTCTACGCCGGCGGTGCGAATCCGCTCGGCGGGCGGTCTGCCGGTGGCTCGTCCCGCGGAGGGGCGGCCGACGCCGGAAGCGAAGACAGCGTCTGCCCGTCCCACACCTGGGACCCGTCGGACTGTGCCAGGCTCTGCGGCCGGGCCGCCGCCGTATCGGGTGGCTGATACGAAGCGGGTGCGGCAGGCGGGGACACCGGCGTAGTGACACCCCCGGCACCGAACGCCCGGCGGGCCTCGCGCGACTGGCGCTCGTGCACCACCGCCGCCAGGAAGGCGGCCGCCGGCAGATCATGCGGCACCGAGGCGCCCGTGCGCACCACCAGGTCGGCCGCCAACCGTTCGGCCATCTCTCCCGAAACCTGCGGATCCAGCTGTCCCATACGGGTCAGGTACTGCCGGACAGCGAGCCACAGCCCGTCCGGCACCGCCGACAGGTCCAGCTCGGCGAACCGTCCCGCGAGCCCAGGCGGAGGAGGCGGAATGAAGCCGGCCTGACCAGCCGGTATTCGCTCACGCACGACCAAGGTCCCCGCGAACACGTCCCCGAGCCGCCGGCCTCGCGCCGACACCAGGGAGGCGATGCAGGCGACCACGCCGAACGTCAGCAGGATCTCGACCACCCCGATCGCACCCCGCACCAGCGCGTGCCGGAACCGGATCGGCCCGCCGTCGTCCCGCACCACCCGCAGCCCGAACGCCAGCTTCCCCAGCGAACGCCCATGACTGAGCGTCTCCACGGCGATCGGCCCGCCGACCAGCACCAGCAGAAACGTCGCGATCGACAGTGCCACTTGCGCCGCCTCGTCCAGCGAGGCCGTCGACACCACCACCGCGAGGGTGACGACGGTGTACGCGACCACGGTCACCACGAGGTCGAGCAACACAGCCAGCGCCCTGCTCGGCAACTTCGCCGGCCGCAGTTCGAGCGCCACCGCCTCGCCCGTCACCAGCTCACTCACGCCCGCCGTCCTCCCTGATCTGCCCCCGGAAGCGCAAGTCTGCCAAGCTGTGGGCACATCGCGCTTCAGTACTACAACCTGACCACGATCGAGACCCTTCACGACGGCATGCACGACGAGCGGTCGACGACCAGCCGAGGAGCAGGCAGACCCGATGGACCTGGACGTCTTCGTCTCCGTACACCGAGCCGAATGGGACCGCCTCGACGCCCTGCTCCGCCGCCGACGCCGCCTCAACGGCGCCGAGGCCGACGAGCTCGTCGCCCTCTACCAGCGGACCGCCACCCATCTCTCCCTCATCCAGTCCATCGCTCCGGACCCGCAGCTGACAGGCCGGCTCAGCCAACTGGTGGCACGCGCGCGTAGCGCCGTCACCGGCACCCGCCGCGCCTCCTGGCGTGATGTCACGCGCTTCCTGACCCAGGGCTTCCCGGCCGCCGTCTACCGCGCTCGCCACTGGTGGGTGCCCACGGCACTGGTCTCGACGGTCATCGCGGTCCTCCTGGGCTGGTGGATCGGCACCCACCCGGACGTTCAGTCGTCCATCGCGGCGCCCGGCCAGCTGCGCCGGCTGACCCGCCCCGGCGGTGAGTACGAGACGTACTACTCCAGTCACCCGGCGGCGGCCTTCGCCGCCCAGGTGTGGACGAACAACGCCCAGGCCGCCGCCATGTGCCTGGTCCTGGGCGTCTTCCTGGGCCTGCCTGTCCTCTGGATCCTTTTCGAGAACATGCTCAACCTCGGCGTCGGCTTCGGCCTGATGTCCTCCGCCGGCCGACTCGACACGTTCCTGGGACTGGTCCTCCCGCACGGCCTGCTCGAACTGACCGCCGTCTTCGTGGCCGCCGGTACGGGACTGCGCCTGGGCTGGACACTCATAGACCCCGGACCCCGTACCCGGCGCACCGCTCTCGCGGAGGAGGGCCGCGCGGCGGTCGGCATGGCGATCGGCCTGGCTCTGGTCCTGTTCGTATCCGGAGCCATCGAAGGCTTTGTCACCCCGTCCGGCCTGCCCACCTGGGCACGGATCGGAATCGGCATCCTGGCCGAGCTCGCATTCCTGACGTACGTCTACGTCCTCGGCGGCCGAGCCGCACGTGCAGGCGAGACCGGCGACCTCGACACGGCCGACCGCAGCGCCTCGGTCCCGACTGCCGTCTGATGTGCGTTCGACCCCTGTGAGCTGCTAGTCTCCTCTTCGCCCCGCGAGAGCCGTTGACACGGATGGAGCGGGGAGGTAGATTCAAACAGTTGCCTGGAACTGGACAAGTTCATCGGCGAGCGTTAGACTCTACGAGCTTCCAGAGAAGTCGAAAGGCATCTCAGAGAAGCCACCTCCCGATTACTCGGAAATGAGCGGCCGGTCAGACCGGCCAAGAACTTCTGATAAAGTCGGAACCGCCGGAAAGGGAAACGCGAGAGCGAGAACCTGGAAAGCACCGAGGAAATCGGATCGAAAAGATCTGATAGAGTCGGAAACACCGAAGGGAAGCCCGGAGGAAAGCCCGAGAGGGTGAGTACAAAGGAAGCGACCGTTCCTTGAGAACTCAACAGCGT